>JANOWX010001078.1:0-10411 GCA_031418175.1 Acidobacteriota bacterium
GGGTCGTGTTTGTCGGCGTAAACGGCAACAGCCGTTACCAGTACGACAAGGACACGAACAACCTTTCGCCGCGCATCGGGCTGGCCTATCAGCTCAACCAGAAAACGGTGGTGCGCGCGGGCTACGGGCATTTCTTTGGCGCGTCGCCGCAACAGGCGCTGGGCACGCTGGGGCCGTTCGGCTTCCGGCTGGAAAACCTCTGGGTGACCTCGCTTGACACCATCACGCCGCTCAACCTGTTGCGCAACCCCTATCCGCAAGGCTTCCGCACGCCGCCGGGCGCGGCGGACGGGCTGCTGACTTCGGTGGGCGCGAACTTGCAAGCGCCGGTGCGCGAGACCTTCACGCCCTGGAGCCAGCAATGGAACTTGAATATCCAGCGCGAACTGCCCGGCCAGGTTTCGCTCGAAGTCGCTTACGTCGGCACGCGCGGCCTGCAACTGTCGCGCAACGGCGAGGGCGGCCTTTCGCTCAATCAACTCGACCCGCGCCACATGGCGCTCGGTTCGCAACTCAACCAAATTGTCCCCAACCCTTTCTTTGGCATCGTGACGACGGGGGTGCTGGCGTTTGCGACGGTGAGCCGTGCGCAATTGCTGCGCCCTTACCCGCAATTCACCGACATCCAGCCGCTGTTTTCGAGCGGCGCGTCGTCGAATTACCACGCGCTGCAAGTGAACTTCAGCAAACGCTTTTCGCGGGGCTTGCAGTTCGAGGGCAATTACACCTGGGCCAAGAACATCGAAGAGGGCGAGAGCCATCAGGACAGCTACTTCATTCGCGGCGACCGCGCGCTGGCCGGCATTGATCTGGCGCATCGCTTCGTGCTGAGTTACCTGTGGGAACTGCCCTTCGGCAAAGGCCGCAAGTTCGGCAGCGGCGCGCACCCGGTGGTGAACGCGGTGATCGGCGGCTGGCAATTCAACGGCATCACGTCGTTCATCAGCGGCACGCCGTTGAGCCTGTCGGCCACCAACTCCGCCGGCATCTTCTCGCCGGTGACGCGCCCGAACAACAACGGCCAAAGCGGCAAGCTCAGCGGGCCGGTGGATCAAAGGTTGAATCGGTATTTCGACACCAGCGTGTACAGCCAGCCGGCGGCGTTCACCTTCGGCAATGTCAGCGCCACGCTGCCCGACATCCGCAACGACGGCGTCAAGAGCTTCGACCTGTCAGTGTTCAAGCAGTTCCAGGCGCTGGAAAAACTGGCCGTGCAATTCCGCGTCGAGGCGCTGAATGCGTTCAACACGCCGCGTTTCGGCGGGCCGAACACGAGCGTGACTTCGACGACGTTCGGGCAAATCACGTCGCAGGCGAATTCACCACGGCAGTTGCAATTTGGATTGAAATTGTTGTGGTAAATGCTATCCGTCTGCATTTTGAATAGCCCGGAGTAACCTGACGCCACCACGTAGTAACGAATTTATTCGTTTAGTCGCCCAGCGCCCACCCACGGGAACGCGGCGCCTCGCCAATCAAACGAACGAATAAATTCGTTACTACGTGGTGGCGTCCCATTCCTCCAAGGGGTTTCATCTCAGTAAAAAGAGGAGGCACACAATGGCGTATGAGTTTCGCAAAATGACGGCGGAAGAGCGTGAGGCAGCGGTAAGAGTACGCTTGGCGCGCGGCTATCCGCTGCACGCGCCACCGCATCCGTTTCGCGGCAGCGGGCGGTACCTGCTCAGCGCCGTCAACTTTGAACATCAACTCATTATGGCGGCGGCAGAACGCCGAACCGATTTTGAAGAGCGGCTGCTGACAAAACTAAAGGAGATTGAAGCCGACGTGTTTGCCTGGGTGGTCTTACCCAATCATTATCACGTGCTGGCCGGGGTCGGCAGTTTGATAGCGGTTTCGACAGCGTTGAAACAATTACACGGCGCAACCGCGCGCGAATGGAACCTGGCGGATTACAGCGTGGGCGAACGGCAGGTCTGGTATCACTTCCACGACCCCCAGATTCGCGGCGACAAGCATTTTAATCGCGCGCTGAATTACATCCACTACAACCCCGTCAAACACGGCTATGCTGATTCCGCTTACGACTGGCCCTGGTCAAGCTTGCAGAATTACCTTGACGCCAACGGGCGCGCTTGGTTGCGCGAGCTTTGGCAGAACTTTCGCCCCTCATACATCGGACGCGGTTGGGATGATTGACAATCACGAAGAACGGGACACCACCACGTAGTAACGAATTTATTCGTTCGCTTTGTTTGCCCCCGAAGAACGGGACATCACCACGTAGTAACGAATTTATTCGTGCGGTTTGTTTGCCCCGAAGAACGGGACACCACCACGTAGTAACGAATTTATTCGTGCGCTTTGTTTGCCCCGAAGAACGGGGATGCACCACGTAGTAACGAATTTATTCGTTCGCTTTGTTTGCGAAGCGTCCCGTTCCGGTGGATGGGTGCTTGGCGACTAAACGAATAAATTCGTTACTACGTGGTGATGTCCCGTTCTCTCAAATGAAGAAAGAGCCCACTTTTCATTAACGGGCGGCGGTACAGCAATGACGAAATGAGCGCCACCAACCCTGTCATAGCCAATTCAGCAAATCAGCCGCAACTCATGCGCGGCATGGGCTTGCTGCAATCCACCGCCGCCAACATGCTCGAAATGATCGGCATCGGCCCGTTCATCACGATTCCGCTGATCCTGGCGGCGATGGGCGGGCCGCAAGCCATGATTGGCTGGTTGCTGGGCGCGCTCATTGCCGTTTGCGACGGCTTGGTCTGGGCGGAGTTGGGCGCGGCCATGCCGGGGTCGGGCGGCTCTTACATTTACCTGCGCCAGGCTTACGGCCCAGCAAAGATGGGCAAGGTGATGAGCTTCCTGTTCATCTGGCAGACGGTTTGTACGGCGCCGTTTTCGATTGCGAGCGGCGCGGTCGGCTTTAGCAACTACACCAAATATCTGTGGCCGGGGATGACGGCGGCGCAGGGCAAGCTGCTGGCGGCGGGTTTGTGCCTGGCGGTCACGGCGCTGCTCTATCGCAATATCAAATCCATCGGCAAGCTCTCGGTCGTGCTTTGGGTCGTAGTCCTGCTGACCGTCGCGTGGGTGCTGTTTGCGGGAATCACCAATTTCAATCCGGCGCTGGCTTTTGATTTTCCGGAGCATGCCTTCGACATCAATTGGATATTTTTCGTCGGGCTGGGCAATGCGACGTTGAATGCGATCTATGATTACGGCGGCTATAACAACGTCTGTTTTTTTGGCGGCGAAGTCAAAAACCCGAGTTGGACGATTCCGCGCGCGGTGCTGATTTCGATTGCAGCGGTGGCGGTGATGTATATGGTGATGACCGTCACCATCATCGGCGTCGTGCCGTGGCGCGAAGCCATCACGGCGGGCACGCTGGCGAACCAAGCCATCGTGGCGGACTTCATTCAACGGCTTTACGGCAGCAAAGCGGCGACAGTGATGACGCTGCTGATTCTGTGGACGACCTTTGCCTCGATCTTTGCGGTGATGCTGGGCTATTCGCGGGTGCCCTATGCCGCCGCCTCGGATGGGCACTTTTTCAAACCCTTCGCGCGGCTTCACCCGACCGAAAACTTTCCGAATTTTTCGCTGGTTTTTATCGGCATCACCTCGGCGCTGGCCTGCTGGTTCGATCTGGCGACGTTGATCGCCGCGCTCATCATTATCGAAAAAATCGCCCGTGATATTGGCCAGGCCATCGCGGTCATTGTTATCCGCCGCAACCGCCGCGAAATCCATCTGCCTTTCAAAATGTGGTTCTATCCGCTGCCCAGTCTGATCGCTTTGGCGGGCTGGATATATATTTTGAGCACAAATCAGGGAAAAATCGTATTATGGGGTCTAATCCTAATGATCGCAGGCCTAGCCGCTTATCTGTGGCAAGCCAAACTAAAACATGAGTGGCCGTTTGAACCGACGCGCCCGACTGAAAGGAACACAGGCTGAAAGACGCAATGACCCAAACAGCTAAGACTTGGGATGTAATCACGGTGGGCGATTTGTTCACCGATCTTGTAATGTCCGGCTTCCGCGCGTGGCCGGAACCGGGCGAAGAAGCTTTCGCCAAAGAGGCGCGGCGCGAAATCGGCGGCGGCGCCGCCATCACGGCTTGCGGACTGAGCCGCCTGGAGCAGCGCGTCACCGTGCTCTCGGTGATCGGCGCGGATGGCGATTGGCTGGCGCAGCGCTTGACAGAATGCGGCGTGACCGCCGAACTCTTGCATCGCAGCCGGCACGACACAACCGGCGTAACGGTCAGCGTCTCGACGCCCAAAGACCGCGCCTTTTACACCTACGCCGGGGCCAACCGCGAACTGCAACCGCTGTTGCTCACCGAACCCAATGTGCGCCGCGCGCTAACCCAGGCGCGTCACGTACACCTGGCCTTGCCCGCGCAACCCGGACTGCTTTCGACCTTGCCGCGCGCGTTGAAGCAAACCGGTTGCACGCTCTCGCTCGATGTCGGCTGGCATCCGGATTGGTTGCGCAAGCGCGCCCACCTGCAAGCTCTGCGCGAGTTGGATTTGTTCATGCCCAACGAACGCGAAGCCGAATTGCTGACCGGCCAATCAGAACCTGAAGCGATGTTGCGCGCCTTTGCCCGCGCGGGCGTGCGCGGCGTGGCTTTGAAGCTGGGCGAACGCGGTTCGATCTTGCTCTGGGAAGATGAAATTTACCGCTGCCCGCCGCTTGAAGTGAAAGCCGTAGACACGACGGGCGCGGGCGATTGCTTCAACGCCGGCTTCATACACGCCTGGCTCAACGGCGAACCGCCGCAGCGACGCTTGCAATTCGGCAATGTCTGCGGCGCGCTTTCGACCCAAAAGCTGGGCGGAATCGAGGGCTTCCCCGCGTTGCGGCAATTGCAGACCTCGCTGCGCAAGCTGCCCAAATCCTAACCCGTGCAGGCCGCCGCTCACGCGACACTTGATTCGCCAGCAACGCCTCAATCCGCATTCCACTAATCGCCATGCGCAAAGTCACGCTCATCGGCGGCGGCGGCGTTCGCACGCCGCTTGTCATTCACGGTCTGGCGCAAGCGCAACAGCAGTTGCAACTGACTGAAGTTGCGCTTTACGACATTGACCGTGAACGGCTGGCCACCGTCGCGACGCTGGCGCGCGAAGCGGCAGGCCAATTGGGCAGCACGCTCAACATCACCACGTCAAACGACCTGCCCGCAGCCGTCACCGGCGCCGATTTCATCATCCACAGCATCCGTGTCGGCGGCATTGCGGCGCGCGCCCGCGACGAACGCCTCGCCATCGAACACGGCATCGCGGGCCAAGAGACGACCGGCATCGGCGGGCTGGCCAAGGCGCTGCGCACAATCCCCGTCGTGCTGGCACAAGCCCGCGTGATCGAAGCGTACGCGCCCGCTGCCTGGTTCATCAGCTTCACCAACCCGGCTGGCCTGATGGCGCAAGCGTTGGCGCAACACACGCGGTTGCGCGCCATCGGCATCTGCGACACGCCGACTGAAATCTTTCACCGGCTGGCGCTGGCGTTGCATGCGCAACCGGATGAAGTGCGCTGCGATTACTTCGGCTTGAATCATCTGGGCTGGGTGCGGCGCGTGGAGTTGCGCGGGCGCGATGTCACGGCGCAGGTGTTGAATGACGACGCGTTGTTGCGCAGCCTTTATTCAGCGGACTTATTTGACCCAGCCATGATTCGCGCGCTCGGCCTGATCCCCAGCGAATATCTTTTCTTTTACTACGAACAACAGCGCGCGCTGGCCAATCAACGCGCCGCCGGAGCCAGCCGGGGCGAAGAGATTGTCCGGCTCAATGCGCACTTGTTCGCGCAGCTTGAAAACGAAATTAACGCCGGACGATTGCCGCAGGCCCTGACGATTTATCGCGACTACCTGCGCCGCCGCTCCGGCTCGTACATGAAACTCGAAGCCGCAGCCGATTCAGCCATGCGCGCGGGCGTAGAGCAGGAAGAAGACCCCTTCGATGCGGCGACCGGTTATCACCGCATCGCGCTCGACGTAATGACGGCGCTGGTCAGCGCGCAACCCACGCGCATCGTGCTGAACGTCGCCAATCGCGGGGCGATCACAGACCTGGCGGCGGATGACGTTGTCGAAGTTCCCTGCCTGGTTGATTGTCACGGGCCGCAACCGCTGGCTGTTGGGCCATTGCCAACGCAGGTATGCGGGTTGACGCAAGCCGTCAAAGAATACGAACGGCTCACCATTCGCGCGGCTGTCGAAGGGTCGAAGGAATTAGCGAGGCTGGCGTTGCTGGCTTATCCGCTGGTGGGCGAATGGCAGCCCGCGTGCCGTTTGCTTGACGCCATATGCGCGGGCGATCCGGAAAATTTAGGGTATTTGCGTTGAAGCAGCGCCTGCCTTCTCAGCTCCACCCGAACAGCGTACAATCCCGACCAAAGCACACGCATCGTTCACAACATTCAAAACCAAAGGATCAATCACGATGAAACAAATCATGCTGCTTTCAACCGCACTCCTGCTGGCGGCCTTTGCGGTCGCAGCGCAAAACACCAACAACTGGCCCAAGCTTTTTGACGGCAAGACCCTGACCGGCTGGCAAAAGAAGGCCGTGCACGGCGGCAACGGCGGCGTCTGGACGGTCGAGAACGGCGTCATCGTCGCCAACCAGGAACCCGACCACAAAGGCGGCTTGCTCGGCACCGAAAAGAAATACTCCGACTACGAGATCGAGTTGGAGTTCCTGGCCGATTACCCCGTGGACACGGGCCTTTTCCTGCGTTGCCGCGAAGACGGGATGGGTTATCAAATCACGCTCGATTACCGCGATGGCGGCTTCGTCGGCAGTCTGTACGCGCCTGCCGCGGGCAACTTCATTCAGCAAAACAAAAGCTGGCCCGACTACTTTCAGAAAGGTAAATGGAACAAGCTGCGCGCGCGTATCGAAGGCCAACCCGCGCACGTGCAGGCCTGGCTGAACGGCTACAAGACAATTGATTTTCAGGACAACCGCGAGCGCTATCCGCGCACGGGCTACATCGGCTTGCAGGTGCACGGCGGCGCGGGGGCGTGGGGCGATACGGCGCGGGCGCGCTTCCGTAACATTCGGATTTTGGAGCTAAAGTAATTTGCCTGGGGTAACACAATGGCTTTGTAATAATGGAGGTTTATGCAATCACTGTATGCTTTGTTTTACGTTTTATTGCTTTCATCAGTGTCCTTTGTGACTTGGGAGCAAACAGTCTCTCCGGGGCAGCAAGCTTTGACCTTTGCCGGAGGAACCGCTGTGCCCGAAGACTGCCCGATACAGTTGTCAGAGGCGAGCTTCAAGGCCATTGAGCATCCAGACCGCGTGAATCGCTGGGAAATTATGCAGCAAGAAGTAAAGGTTCTTAACCTAAGCACTCAACCCATCCGCCGCGCGATGCTGGGGTTTGAACAACGATTTCCTGAAGGGGGAAGCCATACTGCCATTACCGGCACCGACCTGGTCCCTACTGGGGAAACCTATCGATTGATCCGCAAGCATATCTCGTGGAATGTGCCCAACCTCTCTCACTACGGGCGCTTTACCGTTCGCGCGCTGGCAATCGAGTTCCATGATGGCTCGCATTGGGTCGCACCGCGTCAATTCATCGGTATTATGTTGCAACCTAATCTGGATCAACACGCACCGATCATACTGCGCGTAAACTCTGATATTGATATTGGCTATCAGGCGACCTTGACGTTGCAAAGAGAAAAGATTGTCGCGTACCGCTTGGGTGTCGTAAAAGACACTGATGAGGAATACGAAGTTCGGCTGGGCGATTGGGTGCACCTGCCGCTCGACAACGCTCGTAGCGGACAAGTCATCACGATAAGCGGCAAAGACGCAATTGCCAGCCTGCGGCAAAAACAAATCTTCCCCAAAGCCGAGCAGGTACGGAGCCTCGCCAACGGAAAAACATGGCGTGATCGAGGAGGTGTCGCCATCTTTATTGCTGAAGTCAAATTTGCTGACGGTAGTTTTTGGCGGCAGGATTTACATCGCCATGAATTGCTCTGGGGAGCTTACTGAGGCAGCGATAGATTTGGATTTCACACTGAGCTTTACGAAACAATGCATACCCACATCCTCTTTTGCCTACTTGCAACATTCTTACTATCGGCAACCACTTTGCCGACACAAACGCTAACCGAGCGAAAATTTCAACTGGCTGCCGAGGCCGAAGTCTTACTTGACCTCACGGCCAGTGCGCCCGGCACATCATGGCTGGAAAAAGGCCGCGAGGCTGCGGCTATCACGCTCTATGTGGACGGGCGTTATCAGCAGGATGTGATCCTATTCAACGGGGCGCGCCAGCATACTTATCAACTGCTGCTCGGACGTTTGCAGGCAGGCGAACACAGTTACCGCGTCGAATTGAATCGCCAGCAATCGGCCCCACAAGCTGCGACGATCCAAATCAAAGACGCCAAGATCATCACCGTCGAGCGCAGCCAGCCGGAGTTTCTCGCGTTGGCCCACGCGCCGCTGCTGTACGCGCGCCCGAACACCATCGGCAAATTCTCTGACGTGCCATTGCTGGCGTACTACGAAACTGAACGGCGCGGCGGCAACACGCTGTTGCGTTACACGGTCATCTTCAGCAACGAAGACGGCGGCACGCAGACCAGCGCGTTGATGGCGCGCTGGGGCCGCACGACCGACATCGAATACGTGTGCGAAACCGAACTCGACGCGCAGGGCCGTGTGGTCAAGACGATCTTTCAAGGCGTCAATCACAAAGACACCGAATTCGGCGGCCAGCACGAGGCCGCGCATCCGTTGTTTTTGACGGCCAGCGACAACAACAACTTCAGCGACAAAGGCGAATCGGCGCTGCGGTTTGCGCTGCGACCGCTGCCCTTTGATCTGAGCAAGGCCTCGCGCGAAGCGGTGATGGACGCGCATCCCTGGACATATCGCGTGATGGCCGACGAGATGAAGCGCGAAGGCAAGCTCACCGACGAACGCACGCTGGGCTTGCGCATCGCCGATTTCAGTCACTATCTATTCATTGACGCCAATTCGACCTTGCGCAACGGGGCGCTGCTGAGTTTCGCGGTCAAGCTCAAAGGCGACCCGAAGTGGTATCCGTCCGACTTAGGGATTGGCTATTACAAGATTGATCGCAGCGGGTTCATACGCTCGACCATACGCTTGCCGCAAGCCATCAAACCAAAACAGATTGAACGCCTGTCAGTGCGCTGCGACGTGCCCGGCAATCCGCGTTCGCGTGAAGAGATCGAGCGGGCGACCACCGCCGCTTGCGAATTGCACAGCATCAACAAGGTGCTGGTGCTGGATGAAGCAATGCAACCCCGCGCGCTGAGCACCTGTTTCGGCGTAGCGACGTTGGCTTTTGGCGAAGCGGCGGAATTGAAGACAGGCTGCAACGGCAAGCGTTGAACGCCCGCAACACAGCAACGGATGATGCGAAACCCCTTTCTTGACAAGCCTCGGAAGCCGTCCGTATAGTGCCCGCTATGTCATTTCCTTTGCATTCAAATGCTAAACGGATTCGCAGCACCACGATTCTTTCCGTCCGCCGCGATGAGCGCGTCGTTGTAGCCGGTGACGGACAGGTGACGATGGGCGACACAATCATGAAAGCCAATGCGCGCAAAGTCCGCCGCCTTTACAGCGATAAAGTCATCGCCGGTTTTACCGGGGCGACGGCGGATGCGTTCGCCCTCTTTCAACGCTTTGAATCGAAGCTGGAGCAATACCACGGGCAACTCAATCGCGCGGCGGTTGAACTGGCCAAAGACTGGCGCACCGACAAGATGATGCGCAATCTGGAAGCCTTGCTGATCGTGGCCGATGCGTCGGCTACCTTGTTAATTTCCGGCACGGGTGACGTGATCGAACCGGATGACGGCATCGTGGCGATTGGCTCCGGCGGCCCGTTTGCGCTGTCAGCCGCGCGCGCGTTGTCGCGGCATACCGAGATGCCTGCGCGCGAAATAGCCGAGGCGGCGATGAAGGTGGCGGGCGAGATTTGCATTTATAGCAATCTGAACTTAATCATCGAAGAAATTTGACCTCTGGAGGACGGGATGAATCCTATTGTCGTATCGGTCATTGTTTCAGCCGTCACACTAATCGTTAGCTTGTTTGCGGCGAACTATCTCAACCAGCGTTTTATCGAGCGCATTCTCGATCAGCAGACCAAATCAATTGACGCCAAGTTGGGGGCAATTGAAGCCTAGCTGGATGCGTTCCGGGCTGAAATGCGCGCGGAAGCCGCCAACCTTGCTCAACGTGTTGACCGGATCGAACGCCAACTCGACAAAATCTTCAAACCCGTGTTGCCCGGCTTATAACCTACAGGACAACTTACCCGCTTTCATCAAACTATGGTCATTTACCTTTCAGGAGAGATTGAAGAGCAGCGCAGCTTGGATCAACTGACGCCGCGTCAGATCGTGGCCGAA
>JANOWX010001079.1:0-4560 GCA_031418175.1 Acidobacteriota bacterium
AACGATGCCAACGATGCCAACGATGCCAACGATGCCAACGATGCCAACGATGCCAACGATGTCCAAGACGCCAATGATGCCCAAGACGCCCAGGATGAGGGGCTGCAGATGTCGTTCCTCGATCATCTGGACGAGTTGCGCGTGCGCATCATCCACTCGGTAGCCGGAATCGCGCTTTGTTTTGCGCTCTGTTTTCTCTTTGCCAAGCAGATTTACGATTTCCTCGAAGTGCCGGTCAAACAGCAATTACGCAAAGCCCGCATCGAAGAGCACAAGAAGAATGCCGCCAAGCTCGAAGCAGAGAAAAAACTCGGTCCGCAATTATCGGAACTCAAAGAAGGCGAGACGCTCAATTACACCTTTTCCCAAGAGACGGCGCTGGGCGGCGTGCGCATTCAAGCCGGGACGACCATCCCCGTCAAAGCCGTGCAACTCGACGGCCAACTGACGCTCGTGCTGGAACGCCGCTGGGCCGTCGGCAACGCGGTGATCGCGGCGGGCAAACCCATCACGGCGATTGTCAAGGAAGGCGAGAGCGCCAACGTTTTCGGCGAAGACGACAAGCTGATTTTGCGCAGCGTAACCGGCGCGTTTCTGCTTTACGTGCAAGTCGCGCTTTACACGGGTATCGCGCTGGCGATTCCGTTTTTGCTCTATCAAATCTGGGCGTTCATCTCGCCGGGGCTTTATCATCACGAAAAGAAATACATCACGCCGGTCATGATTATGGCGGCGGTGTTCTTTACGCTGGGCGCGACTTTCGCCTACAAAATCGCCTTTCCGGCGGCCTGCGAATACCTCTTGGCCTGGCAGACGGATGGCGGGTTCCGCACGTTGCTCGATGCCGAAGATTACTTCAACCTGATTATCCTGATTATGCTTGGCTTAGGGCTGGTCTTTCAGATTCCGACGATTGCCTTTTTGCTGGGGCGCATCGGGCTGGTGACGCCGGGGCTGATGTTGCGCGTCTGGCGGCAGGCCATCGTGGTCATTGCGATCCTCGCCGCCGTGCTCACGCCGACACCGGACTATGTCAATATGCTGATCTTTATGGGGCCGATGCTAGTCTTGTATTTCCTGAGCGTGGGCATCGTTTGGGTTTTCGGCAAACCGCGCCAGACCGATGCCGAAGTGGCGGCGCTGGCGCAGAGCGATTAATACCGCGCCAACGGCTGCCTGCGCTGCCGCTGTTGGAACAAACCTAATTTCGGTTCCGCGCTGTATTGCCGCAGGCGCACTTCGGCCAGTCTGCCGTAGAGCTTACTGTCGGTCTTTGTCCACGCCCGGCAGCATGCAAACGCGGTGACAGTGCACCGCAAACCGCTAGACATTCACTGGAAAGGCACACCGACACATGTCCGATTTGAGTTTTCCCTATTCAGAGCAAGCCGAAGAGTTGGCCCAACTGCATTTATTCTCGGTCAAAAAACGCCACCCGCGCGGCGAAGTCGAAATTCGCATCACCGTCAAAGAGTTCGCCATACGCAATGTGCACGGGATGAAGTTTTACGCCCAAGCTGAGCAAGCCCTGAACCAGGCCGCCGCCCCGTTCCAACCCTTCGGCTGGGGCGAGACGCTGTCAGAAGCGCTCGGCGAATGTTTGAGCCTGATTCGCCGTCACCAGTATCAAGCGCAAGACTAGCCGCCCTGGCTGCGAGCGGGCGCAGAACCGCAGAGGAACACCAATGCAATTGACCACCGGCACACAGGTCGGGCCGTATGAGATCGTCGCGCCATTGGGCGCGGGCGGGATGGGCGAAGTCTACCGCGCGCGCGACACGCGGCTTGACCGCGCCGTCGCCATCAAAGTCCTGCCCGCCGACTTTGCCAAAGACGCCGAGCGGCTGAAACGGTTTGAGCAAGAGGCGCGCGCGACCTCGGCGCTCAATCACCCGAACATTCTGACCGTGCATGATTTCGGTATGCACAACGGCGCGCCCTTCATCGTCGCCGAATTGCTGGAAGGCGAAGAACTGCGCGCGCAGTTGGATGACGGCGCGCTGCCAGTGCGCAAGGCCATTGAATTCGCCCAGCAGGTTGCCGCCGGTCTCTCTGCCGCGCACGAGAAAGGCATCGTCCATCGTGACCTGAAGCCGGAAAACCTGTTTGTCACGAAAGACGACCGCGTCAAGATTCTAGACTTCGGTTTGGCGAAGCTGCGCCCACCACGCAACGAGCCGGTTGATTCTCAGGTCGCCACGCAAAAGAAGATCACCGATCCCGGCACGGTGATGGGGACGGTCGGCTACATGTCGCCGGAGCAGGTGCGCGGGCAGGAAGCCGATCACCGGGCGGACATCTTCAGCTTCGGGATGATCCTGCACGAGATGCTGAGCGGCAGGCGCGCTTTCACCGGCGCATCAATGGCCGACGTGATGAGCGCGATTTTGAAAGATGATCCGCCGGAGTTGAGCGAATCGAACGCCAAGATTTCGCCGCAGCTTGAAAAGCTTGTGCGGCGCTGTCTGGAAAAGAAACCGGAGCGGCGCTTCCATTCGGCGCACGATCTGGGCTTTGCGCTCGAAGCGTTGTCGGTGCCGAGTTCATCGGGCGCGAATCGCACAGAGGCGGTGCGGGTGTTGGATATTTCAGCAAGGACGAAACGCGGCGGCTGGCGTGAGCGCATTGGATGGATTGCGGCAGGTGTGTTTGCGTTGACCACCCTCGCGCTCGGCGTGGCGTATGTCCGGCGTCCGGCGCTGGATGCGGAACCAATGCGGTTTTCGATCACGCCACCGGAAAAAGCGAAGCTCTTTGACTTTCCGACAATTTCGCCAGATGGGCGCACGCTCGCCTTTGTGGCGGAAGTGGACGGCAAAAGACAACTTTGGGTACGGGCGCTGGGCGCGACGACCGCCCGGCCACTGGTGGAAGTACGCGGGGGACTGCCAGCCCCGTTCTGGTCGCCAGACAGCCAGTTCATTGCCTATTTCGAACTGCGCAAGCTGAAGAAGATTGCGCTGGTCGGGGGCACGCCCGAAACTTTGTGCGATACGCAAACGATGGGCGGTGGCACGTGGAATCGTGAGGGGGTCATTCTGGTTGGTATCGCGACAGGCGGCATCCGGCGTGTCTCCGCGAACGGGGGAGATGTCACCGCCGTCATCAGCGTTGACACTGCGCGCGGGGACACATTTTACTTTGCCCCAGTCTTTCTGCCCGATGGACGTCACTTCCTTTTTTCCATAATGAATTCCGACCCGGCGAAGAGTGGAATCTACCTCGCCTCACTGGAAGGTGGTGAAACCCGACAGCTTCTTTCGGTGGATGCCTGGACTGTGGGGGTGGCGCTGAATTCTGCGGATCAGAGCAAGGGCTATCTGACCTTTGTGCGACAAGGGGCGCTGCTGGCGCAGTCCTTCGATTTCAGCCGGAATCAGTTGGTGGGGAATCCCGTGCGGATCGCGGAGCATGTGCCAGCCTTTCGTGGTGCGTTCGCACGCTATTCGCTGGCAACGAATGGGACGTTGGTTCTGCTGGAACGGGAGGTCGGCGAGCAACTCACGTGGTTTGATCGCACGGGCAAAAAGCTGGGGACAGTTGGCCCGACAGGACATTATATTAACCCTAGGCTTTCCCCCGATGGACAGCGTCTCGCGGTGGGAAGTCCGAATCTGCAATTGCAAACTGAAGACATTCACCTGTTTGACCTGGCGCGCGGCGCGGGCACGCCCTTCACCTTCGATCCGGCGAATGATCAGCAGCCGATCTGGTCGCCGGATGGTAGCCGTCTTGCCTGGTCTTCCTGGCGTAATGGAGCGCCAAACCTGTTCCAGAAAGCCGCGAGTGGGATGGGGCAGGATGAGTTATTGCTGCAATCTGCTCATGCGAGATACCCCTCGGACTGGTCAGCGGACGGGCGGTTTATTCTTTGCCTGGAAGTGAATCCAATGACCACCATTGATTTATGGGCAGTGCCAATGGATGGCGAAGGCAAACCCTGGCCCTGGCTGAACACTCCCGCCGCTGAAGAGGGAGCCAGCTTTTCCCCTGATAGCAAATGGATTGCCTACCATTCAAATGAATCCGGGCGCAACGAAATCTACTTGCAGGCGTTTACCCCTGGCGCTCCGGCTTCGGGCGGCAAACGGCGGCTTTCGACCGATGGCGGCTCGATTCCGTATTGGCGGCACGATGGCCGGGAGCTGTATTACCTCGCGGCGGATGGCAAGCTGATGGCGGTGGACATCACGCCGGGCGCGGAGTTGAAAGCCGGAACGCCGAAAGAACTCTTTACGCCGAGCGGCTACCGGGTGAACGCTGACCGAGGCTACACGGTGACAGGCGACGGGCAGCGGTTTCTGTTTGTGACGAGCGCGGAAGAAACCAGCGTGCCACCGTTCACGGTCGTGCTGAACTGGATGGCGGAGATGAAGAAGTGAGCCTGGGTGCGCAGTGCTTCCAGCCTGCGGGCTTGGCCTTAGACGCGACAATGCCGAAGGAGTTTTCCTTCGGCATCAGTTCGTGCGACGCCAAGCCCGCAGGCTGGAAGCACTGCGCACCCAGGCTCACTTCTTCATCTCCGCCATCCAGTTCAGCACGACCGTGAACGGTGGCACG
>JANOWX010001080.1:0-6788 GCA_031418175.1 Acidobacteriota bacterium
GGCTTCGCCCCCACCACCGGTTTGGTTAGATTGAATCAAGCGCCTGCTTCAAGAGACGCAACTTGCCCGCATCCTTCACGCCCGGCGCACTTTCGACGCCGCTGTTCACGTCAACTGCAAACGGCTGCACCGCGCGCACCGCTTTGACAACATTGTCCGGCGACAGGCCGCCCGCGAGAAACACGGTGGTCAGACGCGCGGCCTTGTGCGCCAAAGCCCAGTTCGCCGTCCTGCCCGTGCCGCCGTACAAATTCTTGTCATAAGCATCGAGCAGTATCGCCGCCGCCGGGTATTCGAGCACGTCGTGAACCACAAAGTCAGCGCCCACCCGCAAGGCTTTGATCACGCGCGCCGTGCCGACTTCGGCGCAATACTCGGCATCTTCATCGCCGTGCAATTGGGCAAACTGCACGCCGCTACGTTCCATCAATGCAAGCACGCTGTCGGGCTCCGGCTCGTTGACGAATACGCCGACGCTGGTCACGCCCGGCGGCAATTGCGCGATGATCGCCCAGGCCGCCGCCGGTTCGAGGTAGCGCGGGCTGGGCCGGTAAAAGTTAAAGCCCAGGTATTCGGCCCCGGCTGCCACCGCCGCCAGCGCATCGGGCAATGAAGTGATGCCGCACACTTTGAGTTTCACCTTCGTCATGCTTTCACTGCGCCTCAAGCAAAGCGCGCAAGGCCACGCCTTCATCCGCCGCGCGCATCAATTCTTCGCCGATCAAAAAGGCGTGAAAGCCCGCGCCGCGCAACAAATCTAAATCGGCTCGTGTGCGCAACCCGCTCTCGCTGACCAGTGTGAGCGATTTCGGCAAGTCCGCCGCCAGTTGCAACGACGTGTCGAGCGTGGTGTGAAAGGTGCGCAGGTTGCGATTGTTGAGGCCCAGCAAGCGCACGTCATACGGCATGACCTTTTCCAACTCCGCGCGGTCGTGCACTTCGACCAGCACGTCCAAGCCCAGGCCATACGCGGCCTGTAGCAAGTCATTGAACTGGGCCGGTTCCAGCAGCGCCGCGATCAGCAGCACCGCATCCGCGCCCGCGTGGGCGGCTTCGTAAAGCTGGTATTCGTCGAAGATGAAATCCTTGCGCAGCAGCGGCAACGGCGTGACCTTGCGCACGGCACGCAGGTAAGCGAGCGAGCCATCGAAGAAATCCTCTTCGGTCAACACCGACAGCGCCGCCGCGCCGTTGGCCGTGTAGTTGCGCGCGATTGTTACCGGATCGAAGCCTGCGCGGATAACGCCTTTGGAGGGCGAGCGCCGCTTGATCTCGGCAATGATGTTCAAGCCGTCGCGTTGCAAGGCGCCGACGAATCGCCCGGGCACGCGGTCTTCCACCATTTCACAAAATTCGGCAAACGGCGTGTGCAGCTTGCTCACTTTCAGCCGTTCGCGTTTGCGGTCCACGATTTTTTCCAGAATATCGCTCATGATTTTCCAGCATTGGCGCGCGTGCGGCGCCCCTCGTAGTAGCGAATTTATTCGCTACGGCACCAAACGAATAAATTCGTTACTACGAGGCGCTCGCCTGCCGCAACGCTTCCAGCTTCGCCAGTGCCGCACCCGATTCAATCGTCTGCCGCGCCAGTTCAAACGCTTGCTGCAACGTGTCACGCATTTCAGCCACGTACAAACTCGCCGCCGCATTCACCAACACGAGATCGCGCGCCGCACCCGTCAATTCGCCGCCCAGAATTGCGCGAATCGTCGCCGCGTTCTCTGCCGCCGTGCCGCCGCGCAACGCGTCCAACGAACTGCGCGGCACGTCGAAATGCCCCGGCGTGATTGCCAACTCTTCAACGTTATCGCCCGTGACTTCATACACCCGCGTGCGGCCCGCCAGCGTGATTTCGTCCAAGCCGTCTTCGCCGCGCACCACCCAGGCGCGTTGCGTGCCCAAGCGCGCCAACGCCTGCGCTACTTTTTCCTGCGCCTGTTCGTTCGACACGCCGATGACCTGAAACGGCGCGCCCGCCGGATTGGTCAGCGGCCCCAGCCAATTGAAGATTGTGCGCACACCCAATTCGCGGCGGATCATTGCCACGCGCTTTGTCGCCGCGTGATGCAAGGGGGCGAACATAAAACACAAACCCAACGCGTCAAAAATTTCGCCGACGCGCTGCGGTGGTAAATCTACGCGCACGCCCAATGCGCGCAAGACATCAGCGCTGCCTGCTTTTGAGGTCACGCCGACGTTGCCGTGTTTGGCGACGGGCAAACCGGCGGCAGCAACGACGAAAGCCGCCGCTGTCGAAACGTTGAAGGTCTTCGCCGCGCTGCCGCCCGTGCCGCAGGTGTCAATGAATCTCACGTGCGTGCTTTCAATCCGCGCCGCGCGCCCGCGCATCGTGGCCGCGAAGCCCGCCAACTCCTCCGCCGTTTCGCCCTTCAGCGCCAGCGCCATCAGCACCGCCGCGATTTGCGCGTCGGTGGCGCTTTCGGCTAACAGCGCGTCCAGCAAGGCCGCCGCTTCGGCTTGCGCCAGGTCTGCGCGCCGCAGCAATTGGTTGAGCAAAGCTTGAATCATCGGTGCGCGGGGAGGTTGAGGAAGTTTTGCAGCAGCCGCTTGCCCGCCGCGGTCATGATGGATTCGG
Organism: Acidobacteriota bacterium; assembly: GCA_031418175.1. Classification (GTDB taxonomy): domain Bacteria; phylum Acidobacteriota; class Blastocatellia; order RBC074; family RBC074; genus JACPYM01. The sequence continues at coordinate 2,597 of JANOWX010001080.1, forward strand.
GGTGAAACTGCACGCCTTCGCAAACGAATTCGCGGTGGCGCAGGCCCATAATCAAACCGTCCGAAGTCGTCGCCGTGACTTCCAACACGGACGGCAAACTCTCGCGTTCGACGATCAGCGAGTGGTAGCGCGTCGCGGTGAAGGGATTGTCCAGCCCGGCGAACAGCCCTTTGCCGTCGTGCAAAATCTGGCTGGTCTTGCCGTGCATCAGATAGGGCGCGCGAATCACCATGCCGCCAAAGGCCTGCCCCATCGCTTGATGACCCAGGCAAACGCCGAGCAGCGGCAGCTTGCCGGCGAAGTGTTCAAACACGGCCAGCGAAATGCCCGCTTCGTTCGGCGTGCAGGGCCCCGGCGAAATGACGATGCGTTCGGGCGCGAGGCGCTCAATCCCGGCAATCGTGATCTGATCGTTGCGCGCCACGTGCAAGTGCGCGCCCAACTCGCCCAGATATTGCACGAGGTTGTAGGTGAAGGAGTCGTAGTTGTCTATCACCAGAATCATAGACTCTCCGGGTCAATTCCCATCGCCCGCAGCTTGGCCCAGGCGGCCTCTTTGGCCGCGCGTTCAGCAGCATGCGTGGTCTGTGCACTCTCGGTTTGCCGGCTCGCCGCACGCGCGGCAAGGGCACGCTGATCCGCACGAGCACACAGGTCACGAAGCTCGGTGTACTCTAAAAACTGCAAGTCACTTGGATGGTAGAGCTTCAATTCCCCGTCCACCCGCTCAAACTTGACGCTCAACCGCGGACTTACCCAACCTTCCAACGCGGCAATGGGCGTCAACGCGCTGCCACGCCGCAGCCAGCCTTCCAACACCAGCCGCTCCGGGCGCGGGTCGTAGGTGTAATACTCCTCGACGCCATAGCGGTCATAAAAAGCGCGCTTGGTTTCCCGGTCGCTGGGCGGGTTGGAGTGGGAGAAGATTTCAAAGACGACTTGTGGCGCAACGCCCGCCTCGCGCCATTGGCGATAGGAATAACGGTGGCCTTTCGGACGCCCGAACACCACCATCGTATCCGGCGCGCTGCGAATGTCGGGGCGGCCTTCCACCGGGTACCAGAAATGATCGGCTGCGATAAAGACATTGGGATCGTCGCGGTATTGCCAATCCAGACAGATTTTGAGTAACACGATCCAATCCCACTGCCACGTGCTGTCCGACATGGGCAACCCATCGCTCGACGGATAGAGGGCATCTTCTTCCGTGAAAGGCGGCAACGTATCATTGGCCCAAGTTTGCAGCGGCCTTTCGATGCGTGGAACCGTCTTTGCGCTCATCGCAGCTTCCTCCCAGAGTCTGTAAGACGGACTTCAGTCTGTCCTACGCAACGGACAGACTAAAGTCTGTCCTACATTTTTAGGGCTTGATCGTCGCCTCGATCAATTCAATCCGCTCGACCGGCGTCTGCCCGTCTTCACGCCGCAGCGCCTTTTCAATTTTGTCCAGCGTGTCGAAGCCATCCACCATCTTGCCGAAGATCGTGTACTTGCCGTCCAGATGCCCCGCCGGCGCGAGCATCAGAAAGAAAGACGTGTTGGCCGAATTCGGGTCTTCGGCGCGCGCCATCGAGAGCGCGCCGCGAATGTGTTTGCGCACCGGGCTGAATTCGCCTTTCAGGTTGTGCACCCACTGATCGGCGTAATGGCTCTTGGGTTCACCATTGACGTTGCGCGTCGCGCCCATGCCGCCCTGCACGACAAAGCCCGCCACGATGCGATGGAACGAGGTGTGATCGTACCAGCCCGCTTGCACCAGCTTCAGAAAGTTGCGCGTGTGTTCGGGCGCGAGTTCAGGGTCGAGCGCGATGGTGATCGGGCCGAGCGTGGTCATCAGCAAAACTTCGCGGCGCATATCGTTCACGCTCGCGTCCTTGAACGGCTCTTCGCGTTTGGGTTCGATCTTGATGCTGATGATCTTGCTGGGCGTGGTTAGTTTCTGTTCGGCGTCCGCGTCACCCAATGAAATTTTCCGCGCGACATCCATGCCTTCGGTGACTTGCCCGAACGCCGAGTATTCGCCGTTGAGTTGCGTCTGATCCGACACGCAGATGAAAAACTGCGCGCCGCCGCTGTTGGCTTTGCCGGGCAGGCGCACGGTCGAAACGATGCCGCTCAGGTGGCTGACTTCGGCAAACTCGTCCGGCAATTGGCTGAGGGCGCCTGTGCCCCAGCGGCTGCGCGGCGTCTTCGCGTCTTTCAACAAAGGGTCGCCGCCTTGGATGACGCCGCGACTGATGGCGCGATGAAAGGCCGAGCCGTCGTAAAAACCGGCGCGCGCATTTTTGATAAAGGCCTGCACGTGTCTCGGCGCTTTGGTCGGAAAGAACTCAAAGCGGATCACACCCAGTTCGGTCGTGATGACGGCGTCCAGTTTGGCGACTTCTTCCAACGAAACGGGCGGCGCTTCGGCCTCCGGTTTCGGCGCATTCTTCTTGCGCGCGGGCGGAATCGTTTGCGCCCAGCCCGTCAACACGAAACCGCATAACAACAAAACGCAGTTCACCAACCGTATTCCGAATTCCGCATTCCGCACTCCGCATTTCATAGTTCTTTCTCCGCGATTTCAAGCGCCCGCAGCAACGCGCGCGCTTTGTTGAGTGTCTCTTGATACTCGCTCTCCGGCACGGAATCGGCCACGATGCCGCCGCCCGCCTGCACATAGGCGTGCTGCCCTTTCACATACAGCGTGCGCAAGACAATGCACGAATCCAGGTTGCCGGAGTAATCGAAATACAGCACCGACCCGGCGTAAGCCCCGCGCCGCGTCGGTTCCAATTCGTCAATGATTTCCATTGCGCGCACTTTCGGCGCGCCTGACAGCGTGCCCGCCGGAAAGGTCGCGGCCAGCGCGTCGAAGCAATCCAACTCTGGCCGCAGCGTCGCTTTTAACGACGAAACCAAATGCATCACGTGCGAGAAACGTTCGACGAACATCAGCCCTTCGACGCGCACCGAACCGTACTCGGCCACGCGGCCCAAATCGTTGCGGCCCAAATCCACCAGCATCACGTGTTCGGCGCGCTCTTTCTCATCGGCCAGCAACTGTCGTTCAAGCTCAAGGTCTTCGGCCTCCGTCGCGCCGCGCGGCTTCGTGCCGGCGATAGGGCGGTATTCGAGTTGATGATTAACGCAGCGCACCAGCATCTCCGGCGAAGCGCCCAACAGCGTCTCGGCCTGCCCCAATTTCAAATAGAACATGTACGGCGACGGATTGACGACCCGCAGCGCGCGATAGACCTGGAACGGATGCGACTTCAAATCAGTCTCGAAACGTTGCGCAAACACCACCTGAAAGGCGTCGCCCGCGCGGATGTATTCTTTGATCCGCTCAATGCACGCCACGTAATACTCTTTGGTCATGTTCGCCCGAATCTGCAACGGTTCCGCGCGCCGCGCAGAAGGCGGCAATTCGGCTGGCGCGGCGAGTGAGGCTTCCAAGCGCGCCAGTTCGGTGCAAGCCGCGATGTACTTTTCGCGCAAGCGTTCGCCGTCCGTCTCGCCTTCAGTGAACACATTGGCGATGATCTGAATCTGGTGCTTGACGTGATCGAAAGCCAGCAGGCTGGCAAAGAACATCACGCAGGCCGTCTCCATCTGCAAATCGTCTTTGGCTTGATTGGGCAAACGCTCGAACCAGCGCACCGCGTCGTAACCGAAATAGCCCACGGCTCCGGCGGAAAACGGCGGCAAGCCCGGCAGCTTGACCGGACGATGCGGGCGCATCAGGCCGCGCAACACATCCAGCATCGGCGCGTTGATTGTTTCGCTGCTGCCATCGGCTTTTTCAATCGTGACTTCATTGCCGCGCGCCCTGACGATCGTGTGCGGCGCGCAACCCAGAAAGGAATAGCGCGCGAGCTTCTCGCCGCCCTCGACGGATTCGAGCAGGAAGGCGTGCGGCGACTGGCGTTCGATGCGCAGATAGGCCGACACCGGCGTCAGCAGATCGGCCAGCACCGTCTTGACCAGCGGCACGACGGTGCCTTGCGCGGCGAGTTGCAGGAATTCTTCGTAGGTTGCTGGCGACATAAAGCGGTTTAGCGAAAATTTTCCGGCCTATGCAATTAGGTAGCGCGCCGCTGTGGTTTTCGTCGTGTAGCGACGGTTGACCTTAGCCCGGGCTAAGGTCAACCGTCGCTACACGACGAAAACCACAGCGGCGCGCTACCTAATTGCATAGGCCGGAAAA
>JANOWX010001081.1:0-10338 GCA_031418175.1 Acidobacteriota bacterium
CTGGCGAGCGAGCATCGCCAGTACGACACCCGCCTGCACGAGCTTTCCGAACTGCCTTTCCCCAATGATGACGAACAAATCGAAGAAGTTACCCTGAAGAAGAAAAAGCTCCTTCTGAAAGATCAGATGGAAGCGATTGCCCACAAACACAAGTCGAATAACACTTCGCACTAACCCTGGCTGATTTGGCCTGGCTGGCTTGGCTGGCTGGCTTGGGAAGATTGATCCAAACATTGAGAGGGCGGAGACGCACGCTGGCGGCTCCGCCCTTTTCGCGTTTCTGCCGCGTCTTTTCGCGTCTGGTGGCCTCCTCGTGTTAAACTCCGCGCCACTTCCAGCAACCCTGAACAACGCAACCAACAATCGGAGAAGAAGCCCGTGACCAATCCAACCGAGACAGGCAATCCCCCGCGCCGCGGCATCCGCAAAGGCATCTACATCATCCCGAGCGCCTTCACCATCGGCAACATCCTGTGCGGCTTTTACGCCGTCATCAATTCGGCCATTGCCTTCCGCGATTTGAGCGCGCCCGAAGCTCCGCAACTCTTCAACAAGGCTGCCATCGCCATCGGGATTGCCGTGCTTTTTGATGGGCTGGACGGCCGCATCGCCCGCATGACCAATACCACCAGCGAATTCGGCGTCGAACTCGACAGCATCGCCGACGTGGTGACCTTTGGCGTAGCCCCCGCCGTGCTCGCCTACACTTGGGGTTACGGCTCCACCCCGGGCCTGGAAAAACTCAGTTGGGCGGCCTCCTTCTTCTTCCTGATCTGCGGCGCCTTACGACTGGCGCGTTTCAACGTGTTGGCCCGCGCGCCAAAATTCAACATCGCCGGCAACACGCCCAAACTCGACAAACGCTATTTCGTAGGGCTGCCGATCCCGCCCGCCGCCGGCATGCTGGCCGCTGTCGTTCATTTCACACCGACGCCGATTGCACTGTACAGCGCTGACGCACGGCAAGTTGTCAGTTGGGTTTTGTTGGCCGGCATGACGCTGCTCGCCATCCTGATGGTCAGCACGCTGCGGTACACCAGCTTCAAAGACGTCGGCCCGCACACCAACAAACCCTTCATCGCGCTGCCGCTTTTCTCGTTGTTCGTCGCCGCCATTTGGTTTCACTCCGAACTGGTCTTGCTTGTCCTGGGCGTGAGCTATGTCGCGCACGGCCCGGTGTTGAAATTGTTGGGGCTGGTTGGCCGGTTGCGCCGCCCGTTGCCCAAAAATGAAAAGGCTACCGAGCCCTTGCAAGAGTCCTGACTTATGTTTGCCTGACCTATGTTTGCCTGACCTATGTTTGATGGAAGGCCAAAAGAAATCAGGATGTACACGACTGCCGACGGGGCGGAGCCCTTTGAAAAGTGGCGCAAAAAGCTAAAGGATGCCAACGCACGAGCGCGCATTAACATTCGCTTGGACCGGTTGCGGCAGGACGGAAATCCGGGCGAATACCGCGAAGTAGGAGAAGGCGTCTATGAATTGAAAATTGACTACGGGCCGGGCTATCGCCTCTATTGCGCGTTTGCTGGCGCGCATTTGGTTTTGCTGTTGTGCGGTGGCGACAAGCGCCAACAAGCTGCCGATATCCAACGCGCACACAAATTTTGGCGGGATTATCAGGAAAGGAGCTGAGCATGAGAACTTGGGAAGAGGTTCGACAAGAAAGTTTGAAGAACGACGCGGAAGAGTCGGCGGCCTACCTTCGTGCGGCCATCGAGGAAAATGATGCGCGGTTTTTGTTTCAGGCCGTCAGCAATGTGTTTGCTGCGCGCGGCACGCTGAAAGGCTTGGGCTTAACCAAGACCGAATTAGTGACGTTGACCGATGCTGTGTTGACCGGATTGCCTGCTTCGCGCAAGCCGAAACCTGCCCGAAAAACGGCTGTGGCGCGCGTCCTGGCCTGATTTGACGGGTGTCTCTGCAGGGTGTTTGTCCCCAGTCAACCGCTCGCGTATACTCGCCGCCTCGCACCAATTTCACCGACAAAACCGCTGAGGTACACCGTAGTGTCCAATAAGTTCGAGACCATCGTCATTCTGGACTTCGGCTCGCAGTACACGCAATTGATCGCCCGCCGCATCCGCGAATTGGGTGTTTATTGCGAAATCCATCCCTACAATCTGGCGCTCGACGCGCTCAAACAGAAACATCCCAAGGGCCTCATCCTCTCCGGCGGCCCCAGTTCGGTTTATGACGCCGACGCGCCGCACTGCTCTGCCGAAGTCTTGAACTTGGGCGTGCCGATTTTGGGGATTTGCTATGGTCTGCAACTGCTCAGCTACTTCCTGGGTGGGCGCGTGGAGCCTTCGCCCCGGCGCGAATACGGGGCCGCTGTGATCAAACAGACCACGCCCAGCACGTTGTTGGCAGGCGTGCCCACAGAATTCCCGGTCTGGATGAGCCACGGCGATCACGTCACCGTCGCGCCGCCCGGCTTCGAGGTCTTGGCCGCGACCGAAAACTCGCTTGGCGCCGTCGCCCAGCCGGCCAAGGGCTGGTACGGCATACAGTTTCACCCCGAAGTCGCCCACACGCCCGACGGCCGCCGCGTCCTGGGCAACTTCGTCAAAGCCATCTGCGGTTGCCAGGGGGATTGGTCGGCGGAATCCTTTATCGAAGACGCCATCCAGCAGATTCGCGCCCAGGTTGGCGCGGGCAAAGCCGTCTGCGGTCTTTCTGGCGGAGTGGATTCTTCGGTCGCCGCCGCGCTGGTCTCGCGCGCGATAGGCAATCGCTTAACCTGCATTTTCGTGGATAACGGTGTTTTGCGTAAGCACGAGTTTGAGAATGTGCTTAAGACATTTAAGCAATTTGACGAATTGCAGATTAAGGGAATCGCCGCTGGCGAACGCTTTCTCACTAAGCTTAAAGCTGAATCAGACCCCGAACGGAAGCGCAAAATCATCGGCTATGAGTTTATCGAGGTCTTTCAGGAGGAAGCCACGAAACTCGGCCAGGTGGATTTCCTGGTGCAGGGCACGCTTTACCCCGATGTCATTGAATCCCATTCGGTTAAAGGCCCTTCCGCCGTCATCAAGAGCCACCATAACGTCGGCGGCCTGCCCGAAAAAATGCACCTTAAGCTGATTGAGCCGTTGCGCGAACTGTTTAAGGACGAAGTCCGCGCGGTTGGCCGTGCCTTGGGTCTGCCTGCGGATTTAATAGACCGCCACCCGTTCCCAGGTCCCGGTTTGGCCGTCAGGATTCTGGGCGATGTGGATGCCGACAAAGTCCGGGTCTTGCAGGATGCCGATCAAATCATTCAGGAAGAAGTGCGCAGCGCGGGTATCTATCATCAACTCTGGCAAGTCTTTGCCGTGCTGTTGCCGGTGCGCACCGTTGGCGTGATGGGCGATCAGCGCACCTATGAAAAGGTGATCGCCATCCGCGCGGTCGAGAGTCAGGATGGCATGACGGCGGATTGGGCGCGGTTGCCCTACGACCTGTTAGGGCGGCTTAGCCAAAGGATTATCAGCGAAGTCCGTGGGGTTAATCGTGTGGTTTACGATATAAGCTCAAAGCCACCGAGCACGATTGAGTGGGAATAGGGGATTGCTTAACGGTTTTGACGTTTGCTTAAGCAGTATTCAGCCTGAATGCTTAAGCAGTTTCCGACTTGATACGTTTGCTTAAGAGTTGCAATTAAACAGTTCGACAAACTATGACGAAACAATTTGTTCATCTGCATCTGCACACCGACTACAGCCTGCTGGATGGGGCGATCAAGATCGGCCCGTTGGCCCAGCGCGCGTCCGAGATGCAGATGCCTGCGGTGGCGATTACGGATCACGGGAATCTGTACGGCTCGCTTTCCTTCTATCACAAGATGCGCGCCGCCGGCGTCAAGCCGATCATCGGGATCGAGGCTTACATCGCGCGGGGCAGCCGCCACGACCGGGGCGAGGCCAAGTTGGAGCCGGGCGAGAAGGGCACCAACCATATCGTCCTGCTCGCCAAAGACCTGACGGGCTACCGCAATCTGGTCAAGCTTTCCTCTCTTGCATTTACTGAAGGTTTCTGGCGCAAACCACGGATTGACAAGGAATTGTTGGCGCAATACAGCGAAGGACTGATCGGCCTTTCCGCCTGCATCAGCGGTGTGCCTCCGGCGCTCCTGCTCCGTGAAAAGTTTGATGAAGCCGCCGCCGCCGCTGCTGAGTTTCAGGACATCTTTGGTAAAGGGAACTACTACCTCGAAATTCAGGAGCATGGGCTGGACGCGCAAAAGCGCATCCGCAAGCCGATGGTCGAACTCTCCAAAAAGACCGGCGTGCCGTTGGTGGGGACGAACGATTCACACTACCTGAACAAGTCGGATGTCAAAGCCCACGATGCGCTGCTCTGTCTGGGCCGCGGTAAAAAGATCAGCGAAGTCAGCACGCCGATTTACGGCACGCCCAACTTTTACTTCACCAGCGCCGAAGAAATGTGGGGGTTGTTTGGCGAAGAGCCGCAACTGATCCTGAACACCTTGGAAATTGCCGAGAAATGCAATCTGGAATTTCCGAAAGCGATTGACCAGGTGCCGATCTACCCGGTGCCGGACGGCTTCACGACCGAAAGCTATTTTGAGAAAACGGCCTGGGATGGCTTCGAGACGCGCTATCAGGAAGTCTGGCAGAAGATCGAAGCCGCCGGTTCGTTGCGCTATCCGCTCGAAACCTACAAAGACCGGCTCAGGCACGAGATCACGACCATCAAACGGATGGGGTTTCCCGCCTACTTTCTGATCGTCTGGGACTTCATTAACTACGCGAAGAAGAATGGCATACCTGTTGGGCCGGGCCGTGGATCGGCAGCAGGGAGCTTGGCCGCGTATTGTATGAAGATCACGGATATTGATCCGCTTCAGTATGACCTACTCTTCGAGCGGTTTCTGAACCCGGAGCGTGTAACGATGCCAGACGTTGATGTTGACTTTTGCGTACGCGGACGCGCTGAGGTCATCAATTACGTGAGCGAGCTATACGGACGGCAAAACGTGGCGCAGATCATCACCTTTGGGACGATGGCCTCGCGCGCGGCGGTCAAGGACGTGGGGCGCGTGCTGGGGATGGATTACGGCGAGGTCGAGAAGGTCGCCAAGATGATCCCGCCGCCGGTGCGCGGGCGGAATGTCTCCATTGAAGACGCGATCAAGCAGAATCCCGACCTGCAACAGGCGATTGAGACGAATCCGAAGGTCGCCGAACTGATCGAAATCGCGCGCAAGCTGGAAGGGAACGCGCGCCACACTTCCGTACACGCTGCTGGGGTGGTCATCTCGCCGAGGCCGATTCACGAATTGATCCCGGTCTGCCGGGGGCAGAATGACGAACTGACGACGCAGTTCGTGATGTCCGACCTCGAAAAAACCGGGATGCTCAAGATGGACTTCCTGGCGCTGACGACGCTTACAATCATCGAGGATTGCCTGCGCTCCATCGAACGCGAACACGGGCAGCGGCCCGACTTGGCGCAGATTCCGCTGGACGACGAGAAGTCGCTCAAGTTGTTCTCAGACGGGCACTTAAATGCGATCTTCCAATTTGAAAGTTCGGGGATGGTCGAAATTTGTCGGAAGATGCGGCCTTCGAGTTTGGAAGACCTGTCCGCCCTGAACGCGCTTTATCGCCCCGGCCCGTTGGATGGCGGGATGGTGGATGATTACATTGACCGGCGGCACGGGCGCAAAAAGGTCACCTACATCACGAAGGAGATGGAAAGCATTCTCCATAACACTTACGGTGTTTGCGTTTATCAGGAACAGATCATGCAACTGGCGCAGAAGCTGGCTGGCTACAGCTTGGGCGAGGCCGACCTGATGCGCCGCGCGATGGGCAAGAAGAAGAAAGAGGAGATGGCGGCCCACGAAGAGAAGTTCATCAACGGCGCCATCGAACGCGGGATTGCCAAAGACAAAGCAGAGACCGTGTTTAACCTGATGGCGCAGTTCGCCGATTATGGCTTCAACCGCTCGCACTCGTTTGCCTATGCCTATTTGGCTTACCAGACGGCCTATCTGAAGGCGCACTATCCGACGCATTTTTACGCCGCCGTGCTTTCCAGCGAAGCTTCGAACACCGACAAGCTGGCACGCTATGTTAGCGAGATGAAGGTTTTTGGGATTCAGGTCTTGCCGCCGGATGTGAATGTCAGCCACGAAGGTTTTACCGCCGACGGCAATGCGGTGCGCTTTGGCTTGGCGGCCATCAAGGGGATCGGGTCGAGCGCGGTGCAGATGATGATTCAGGCGCGCACCGACGGCGAGTTCCGCTCGATCTTCGATTTTGCCGAACGGGTGGATCCGCGCGCCGCCAACAAGCGGGTGTTTGAATCGCTGATCAAAGCCGGTGCTTTCGATTTCCAGACTGGCAATCGCGCGGCGTTGCTGGCGGCGGTAGATCGCGCCATCGAAACTGGCGCGCGCACCCAGCGCGACAAAGCTTCGGGCCAGACCGACCTCTTCGCGGCCTTTGCCGAGGCCAGCAACGAATCCGCCACCGACCCGCCGTTGCCCGAAGTCAAAGCGTGGAGCCGCAGGGAACTGCTGGCGCAGGAAAAAGAGGCGCTCGGCTTTTACGCCAGCGGCCATCCGTTGGAAGACTATTCCATCGAAAGCCTGACCAAGACCGATGCCGGCAACATCACCGAGCGCGAAGACGGCGAGATCGTCGCGCTGGGCGGCATCGTGGTTGAGCTGGCGGTCAAGACGACCAAGAAGGGCGACCGCTTTGCGCTCTTCCGCGTCGAGGATCAGTTCGGCTCGGTCAAGGTCGTCTGCTGGCCCGAATCCTTCAACAGATACAAGGCGCTGATTCAGGCCGAAATGGTCTTGCTGGTGCGCGGGAAGCTGGAACTGACCGATGAGGGGGCGGCGACCATCTTTGCGCAGGAGATTCAGCAGTTGGAAAGCGCGCGTGCCGGGGTGGCGAAGGCTTTCGTCGTGAAGCTGCCGGAAGACGCGGTGGGCGAGGATTTGCTGAACGAGCTTAGCGAATTGTTGTGGGCAGAGCAGCAAGGCAATACCCCGGTATTTTTTGACCTGGCGACGGCGGGGCGGCAGATCATACGGCTGCGCTCCGACAAATTGCCGCGTGTGCAAGTGACGCCGCGGCTGCAAGAAGAGGTCGCGCGTATCTGTCCGAAATGGGAAGTCGTGCTGGAATAAGTAGGAGGAATGTTGATGAGTTTGCAGATAGTTGAAACGCCGAACAACGATGCGATGCTGCGCGTGCAACTGGCCCGCCATGAACGGCGGCCATACGCGCTGGATTTTATCGAGCGCATCTTTACCGATTTTCAGGAAGTCCACGGCGACCGCAAATGCTTGGACGACGCGGCCATCGTGGCCGGTATGGCGAAGCTGGATGGCCGCCCGGTCGCCATCATCGCGCACCAGAAAGGCCGCCACGTCAAAGAGCGCCAGGAACGCAACTTCGGCATGCCCAAACCGGACGGCTATCGCAAAGCCCTGCGCGTGATGAAGCTGGCCGAAAAATTCAACCGGCCCATCTTCACGCTGATTGACACGCCGGGCGCCTATCCGGGGCTGGATGCCGAAGAGCGCGGACAGGGCGAGGCCATCGCCTTGAACTTGCGCGAAATGGCGAAGCTGAAAGTGCCGGTGATCGTGACCATCACCGGCGAAGGTGGCTCCGGCGGCGCGCTGGCGATTGGCGTGGGCGATGTGGTCAACATCCTGGAAAACGCGGTGTATTCGGTCATCACGCCCGAAGGCTGCGCGGCGATTCTTTGGAAAGACGCCGGACAAGCGTCGCGCGCGGCGGCGAGCATGAAGATGACTGCGCCGGATTTGCTGACGACTGGGATTGTGGACGAGATCATCGCTGAGCCGGCGGGCGGCGCGCACGAAGATTGGGACGCGGCGGCGACGCTGTTGGGCGCGAGTTTGCGGAAGTCGCTGGCGGAGATCGAGGCGTTGGGAGCGGCGGAAAGAACCACGCGGCGCTATCAGAAGTTTCGCCAGATGGGGCAGTTCGTAGAGGTTTAGCCGGATACGCCGAAACATACGGCTGGGCACAGAAGCGGCGCGAAGAAATATCTTTTTCTTCGTGCCGCTTTGTTTTTTTGGTTGAGGGCGTCATCTCACGGCGATGGTGACGAGATTGGCGGCAATGCCGTCTACGGTCAGCGCCGCAACGACTGTATCTATACCGGCGGCGTAACGCCCAGCCTGCACCCAATCGGCGATAGACATCCGGCCGTCGCCTTTGGTTTCTTTAGGCGCGCAATCGGCGCGTTGAAATTCGCTGCCCGCCGCCGCATCGACACCTGCTGCAAAGCGTCCGGTCTGCACCCAATCAGCAATCGTCACCGTGCCGTTGTTATTTCCATTAGGCCGCGGGGAAACATCGGCTTCATAACCCGGCGAGATTGTTATAGTGCCGTAGGTGTAAAACGTGGGCAGGGAGTTAGCGCTTGTGTTGACAACTTCTCGCCTAATGGGTTGATCACCAAACCCGATAGTCGTGGTTCTCGTTGTAAGGCCGGAAGCTACTAAGAACGTCATAAGAACGATCTGTTTTTCACCAGCAACAAATGTTTGTCCAGCCGGTAAAGCCATGGCGACTCCAAATCGGCCTTGCCCCGTTTGGCTGGCGTTGGGGTTAATCGAAGCAGTACTAGCCCCGCTCCCTAGAGCCGCTTGCGGATTGCTCAGTAATGTTGGGTCATAGGTCAGGCTGAAGCCCAAGGCATTTTCATCACCTACCGCCACTAATTCGATAGGGATATTGATAGTACCGCCCGATGCGCCGCTGGTTGGAACCACACGGACGATTCTGGCGGATGATTGTCGTACCTCAACCCAGTCAGTAAGCATTACTTCCGGGCGGTCATTCTCTACCCCGACCCGAAGTAATTGGGTCGCGACGTCGGTGATCTGCGCCACTTGTTGACCGTCAATGAAGAATGTGGTGTTGGACAGGGTCCTTCTAATTGAGAAGTCGTGGAATTGCCCCCAAGTTGCGGGCACCAGCAGGCGCAGTCGTAATGTTGATCCTGAATAAGCGATGACATAAACCTTGTCCCGTACGCTTTCGTCTCCACCACTTGCTGTCTCGCCGAGCGTGTCAAAATAGTAGCCAAAGTCAGACGGATTCAACTTGAAGCCAAACCTCTGATACCGCCCATTCAGGTTGATGCTTGCCGTCGCGGTGACATCGTTTGTTCCGAACGCCAGGTTGGAATCAATTCGTTTGTGATCGGGATTCCCAACAGTCCGAAGTTGACCACCCGCAACTTGCACACTTCCGTCTACCAATCTCCACTGTGATAGGTCGAGAGAACTTCCGTTGAAATCGTCGAGGAAGATTGGTTGAGCCGATGCCGTGAGAGCGCACAAGGCCATCGTGATAAGAACCATTTTGGCTCTCTTCAAGTGAAGCTTCATTGAGTCTCCTTTTTCTGGGAAGGGGAATGGATTGCTGTCCATTACTGCTTCAAACGCAGACATTGCTCGCGGCGAACCGCCGATGCTACAGTGCCGCCCATCAGCGAAATGTTCGACAATACAACCCGGCGGTCAGCCGCTGCGGAGACTGGTCGTTCGCGGCTGACTGCTTCCGGTTCCCCTAAGTCCGCCACGGACAAACGCAAAGCTGCGTCGAGCCGCAGCACTCCATAAAACATCCCCACGCGAAGCGCACCGATGGTTCAACCGGAATCCGTAACGCAATCTCCCTCGCAAACAGGCGAAGTCACGCAACTACTGTTGGCCTGGAGCAACGGCGACCAGTCGGCTTTGGAGCGCCTGACGCCGCTGGTTTACGCCGAATTGCACCGGCTGGCGCACGGCTATTTGCGGCGGGAGCGTGCCGGGCTGGGGCTGCAAACGACCGAACTCATCCACGAAGCCTGGCTGCGGCTGGCCGGCGGCGCGGTGCCGGACTGGCGCGACCGGGCGCATTTCTTCGCCGTGGCGGCGGGCGCGATGCGGCACGTGTTGGTGGATTTGGCGCGGGCGCGCGGCTACCAGAAACGCGGCGGCGACGCGCAACGGGTCACGCTGGATAAGGCCGTGCGTGTCGAAGACGAACGGTTGACCGAAGTGCTGGCCGTACACGAGGCGCTGGATTTGCTGGCCGTGGGGCATCCGCGCGTAGCTGAGGTGGTGAAGCTGAAATACTTCGGCGGGTTGCAGGGCAACGAGATTGCCGAAGCGCTAGGCGTGTCACCGGCGACCGTGACTGAGGATTTGAAATTCGGCAGGGCTTGGCTGCGGCGGGCGCTTGAACACATTGGCGTGGCGAAGCCTGTGGAGTGCGCGCGGCATAGGCCGCCGCTTTGGTATGCCCTTCATCGCTCGAACACGAAGGGCATACCAAAGCGGCG
>JANOWX010001082.1:0-2223 GCA_031418175.1 Acidobacteriota bacterium
GCCAACGGCGCGGGCTACGCCAAAGAGAAGCGGCAATACTCGCACGATGCCATCGTGGACAAGGCCTTTGAGTGGCTGGATTGGAACGCGCACAAGCCGTTCTTTCTCTACCTGCCCTTCACGCTGCCGCACGCGAACAACGAAGCCAACCGCGATTTGCGCGATGGACAGGAGGTGCCTGAGTACGGTGATTATGCGAGCAAGAATTGGCAGACGCCCGACAAAGGCCAGGCCGCGATGATCGCCCGGCTCGACCGCGATGTCGGCCGTTTGCTGGCTAAGTTGCGCAAGCTGGGCGTAGAGCAAAACACGCTCGTCATCTTCGCTTCGGATAACGGGCCGCACAAAGAAGGCGGCAACGATCCGGACTTTTTCAAAGCCAGCGGCCCGTTGCGCGGGATCAAACGCGCGCTGTATGAAGGCGGCATCCGGGTGCCTTTCATCGCGCGCTGGCCGGGCCAGATCAAAGCGGGCAGCGTGTCAGATCACGCCGGCTATTTCGGCGATGTCTTTGCGTTGGTTTGCGAATTGGTTGGACAGCCGTTGCCGCGCGGCTTGGACTCGCTGAGTTTTTTGCCCACGCTGCTGCGCAAGAAACAACCACAGCACGAATATCTGTACTGGGAGTTTTATGAACAGGGTAGCCGCGAGGCCGTGCGCTTCGGCCAATGGAAAGCCATCCGCGAACCTATGCTGACAGGCAAGGTGCAGCTTTACGATTTGAACGCCGACCGCGGTGAAACGAATGACGTAGCCGCCGCGCAACCTGAATTGGTAAAACGCGCGGTGGCGTTGATGGAACAAGCGCACGTGCCCGATCCGAAATGGAAAGTGCCACAGCAGAGATAAAAGCATTCTTCATTCTCAATTCTCCACTCTCACTTCTTGAGCAGTGTTGCCTCTAATGCGGAAGACCTACCTGCAAGGAGTTGAGAATGAAGCATTGAGAATTGAGAATGCTCCGCCACGCAGGGCTGAAGCCTGGCCGGGTTGATAGAAACATGAACAAAAACACTTTGAAGCAACACTGTAGATTGATTGGCGTCCTGGTCATGCTGCTCAGCGTGACCGCCTGTGAACAAGCTGAACACAAAGCCGCCGACGCAGGCGAGCACGCGGGCAAACATTCATCCACGCCCGCACCGCCACAAACCGACGCTGCCAGCACCGCCGCTGCGGGGATCAATCAAACGCCGCCGCCGGGCCCTGCCCCCGCAGGCATGGTCTGGAGTCCTGGTGGCACGTTCTGGATGGGCTGCGCGACGTGCGAGATGCCGGATGCCTTGCCGGTGCACCTGGTCACGCTGGCCGGCTTTTGGATGGACGAGACGCCGGTCACCAATGCGCAGTTCGAGCAATTCGTCAAAGCGACCGGCTACGTGACGATTGCCGAACGCAAGCCTGACCCGAAAGATTTCCCCGGCGCGCCGCCTGAAAACCTGGTGCCGGGTTCGGCCGTCTTCACGCCACCCAAAGAAGAAGTCTCACTCGAAAACCCTTACGTCTGGTGGCAGTACGTCAAAGGCGCGAGTTGGAAAAACCCCGAAGGGCCGGGCAGCAGCACCAAGGGCCGCGAGAATCATCCGGCCGTGCACATCGCCTGGGATGACGCCGTGGCCTACGCCAAATGGGCCGGCAAACGGTTGCCGACCGAGGCGGAGTATGAATTCGCGGCGCGCGGCGGCCTGGATCGCAAGCTTTACGCCTGGGGCAATGATCTGAAGCCCGCCGGGCATTGGCCCGCGAATATCTACCAAGGCAAATTCCCGAACAAGAATTTGATTGAGGATGGCTTCGCCGCGACTTCGCCGGTGCAGGCGTTCCCGCCCAATAAATTCGGGCTTTACGACGTGGGCGGCAATGTCTGGCAATGGTGTGCGGATTGGTACCGGCCCGATTACTTTGAACAGCAAGCCGCGCGGGGCGCCGTGCGCAATCCGCCAGGGCCTTCAGATAGCCACGACCCGCAAGAGCCGGGCATTCCGAAACGCGTGCAGAAGGGCGGTTCATATTTGTGCAGCGATCAGTATTGCGTGCGCTATCTGGTCGGCAGCCGCGGCAAGGGCGCGGTGGACAGCGGCAGCTCGAACGTGGGCTTTCGTTGTGTGAAGGCTGTTTTGTGAAGGAAAGCAGATGCAGATCAAGAATGAATACGTTGAGATCGAAGTCGCGGGCAAGACGATGCGCACGCTGGTGTCGCAACCAGTTCGCGTTGTTCCGTCG
>JANOWX010001083.1:0-5592 GCA_031418175.1 Acidobacteriota bacterium
AAACGCCTGCACCTGACGCGCTCAGGTAGGTTGAGTGTACCAATCTTGCTTGTTTCGATTTAGAATGCCCATCGTTGATGCAAAGGAGCTTTTGCTTATGACCACCATCACACTCGAAGTACCCGACGAACTGGCGGCGCAATTCAAAATTGAACCTGCGCAGTTACCCGCATTGATTCGGGAGGCTGTTGAATCACGCTTGTCGAAGCCAACACCCGCAATGGCAAGCCCTGAAACGCCGCCGTTTCTGCATCAAGAGGTCATTGATTTTTTTGCTTCCAACCCTCCGCTGGAACAAATAGCCGAGTTCAAGATTTCCGCTCCGACACAGGAACGACTGGATGATCTGCTCGACAAAAACCGGGAAGAAGGATTGACGCCGGAAGAGAAAAGTCAGGTGGAGCAATACACGCATTACCGGCACATTATGATTTTGCTCAAGGCCGGCGCTCGGCGCGTACTCAAACAACAAGCGAATTAACTCACTGCTCAATGTCATGGCACGCATTTACATTCCCGTCTGGTTGCGCACCCTCGTTGTTGAAAGAGCCAACGAGCGCTGTGAGTATTGCCTGATTCATCAAGACGACTCGTCTGACGCCCATCATATAGATCACATCATCGCTATCCGCCACAACGGACGGACAATCAGCCTGAATCTCGCGCTTGCCTGTTGGCTTTGTAATCTTTTCAAAGGGACTGATTTTGGCACGATTGACCCGGCGAGCGGCGCGGTGCTGATGCTTTTCAATCCGCGTACCCAAAATTGGAGCGAACACTTCGCCTTGCAAGGCGCACGGGTTGTTGGATTGAGCGCTACAGGTCAGGCAACGATTGAATTACTGCACCTAAATGATGATGCCCGCTTGCTGGAACGCGCGGTGCTGATGGCTGAGAATCGCTAGCCGCGCTGAGAGGAAGCGCGAAGAGTTGCTCGTCTTCTTTCATTTCTTGCTGGCTGGTGCTGGCGATAGTGACGGCGAAGCAGCAGGCGTGGGTGAAGCGTTCGGCTTGGCCCCTTCCTGCTTACCCTCCTGCTTACCCTCCTGCTTGCCCTCTTGCTTACGTTGATAGGCGAGCTTCAACCGCTCGACCGCCTCGCGTTTCTCGTCGTCAGTCAATTGAATCTGCGTTGCCAGCACGACAGCCATCGTGCCGTTGGGCGCTTTCAAAAAATCTTCCAGCGTGCGGCCAAAGCGGCTTTGCACATCGGTCACGGCTTCGGACAGATCCGGCCCGATCTTGGCCGAATTCTCGATGCCCAGCGAATCCACCGAATGGCAGATGAAGCAGCCCTTCTTGACGAAGAAAGCGCCTTCGCCCTCGAGCATGCGTTTCTCTTTGGCCAACTCTTCCGCCGTCGGCTTATCTTTTGGCGTAGCGCCGGGGATGTAACGCGTCGGTACGGTAGCACGCTTCCAACTCAGAACGAGCAACGCCAACGCCTGCGCCTGCCGCGTCGAGAAATTGAAATCGGGCATCACCGTATCGGACACCAGCGCCTTCGGTTTTTGTAGGTGCGCGACGTGCCAGGCAAAGGCTGTTTTGACGCCCGACACGTGGCCGTAATCGTATTGCTCCGGTGATTTGTCGCCGACGTTGGTTAGGTCGGGGCCGATGGTGCCGCCGCGTCCGTTGATCGTGTGGCAGGCGCGGCAGTTTTTCTCCTGCACAAGCTGCTTGGCTTCGTTGAGGTAATCGGCGCCTGCGGTCTCGCGCTCAAAACGATGGCAGGCGTTGCAATTGACTTGCATCAGCGCCCGCTTGTCTTTGACCAGATAGGTATCGCTGACACGCTTGCCCAGCAGCGGCTCCTCCCAATGTTCGACCTGCCCATGCGCCCCGGCCTTATCGGTCGCAAAGCCCTGCCCGCCGTGACAGGCCGTGCAGCCGAATTGATTGAGCGGATGCGCTTTCAGAATTTCAGTCGGGTGCGCGCGGAACGGTTGCGCGGCGCTTTCCAAGCCTTTCCATTCCATGCCCTGATGGCAGGTCGTGCAACGGTCTACGCGATCCAGGTCTTTGACCCAAATCTGCTGCAAGCCGCTGGGAATCGCCGCCGCGCGCGCCGCGCCGAATTTCTTGGCGACCAGCGTGTGGAATTCGCGTTGATAGCCGCTCCATTCGGGCAACACGTTGTCCCAGAAAATAAAAACCGTCACGGCCAGCATCACTGCACCGAGCACGTAAATTTTGATGGCGTCTTTGCTGAACACTTACACCTCCGATCTTGGGGGTTGGGGGCTGGGGGCTGGGGCTGGGGGCTTGAATTCACTAACCCCTAGCCCTTAGTCCCTAGCCCCCATCTTCAAAACTTGCGCGGCATCACCGGCCAGCTTTCCCACGGCCAATACCAATTCCAATACGGCCCGCGCAGGTAAGTGCCGATGATGGTGAACACTAGAATCCCCGCGACCACCAGCAGGAAGATCAGATTCTGCTTGCGGCGTTCCGGCGCAAACCACACGCCCACCGACCGCACCGAACTCTTGTCGAAATAGGGCCACGCGATGGCCGCCGCGACGAGCAAGCCCGGAATGATGATGCCGCCGATCAGCGCGCCATTGATCGTGTAGCCGCCCACGGTAAACGTCGTGATCGTGACCAACTCTTGCAACCAGAGGAAGTACCACGGCGCTTTGGCCGGATTCGGCGTGATGGCCGGATTGGCGGCGGCTTCGAGCGGCGCGCGGAAGAGCAGCGTCAACACCGACGAGAGCGCGAGCGTCACCATCGTCACCAGCGCCAAACGCCGCGTCAGCGTGGGCGATGACGGCACCGTGTGCTGGTCTTCATCCACCAGCGAAGTCTCGACATGCACGGTCGCGCCGCTCGTGATGCCCAGCAGCGAATAGGTCTTGCTCTTGGTGGGTGCAACCTTCTCGCGTTTTTGATCGAGCGCCTGTTTGTCTACACAAGCCAGTCCGCCGTCTTTGCGCACGCGCCACATGTGGTAAGAGAACAGCGCCAGCACCAGCAGCGGCAGGAAGAAACAGTGCAGCACGTAAAAACGAATCAGCGTGCCCTGCTCGATCGTGTTACCGCCCAGCAGGATGAAGCGCATCGCATCGCCCACAACGGGCGCGGCGCTGGCGATATTCGTGCCCACCGTGATCGCCCAATAGGCCAGTTGATCCCACGGCAACAGATAGCCGGTGAACGAGAGCAGCAGCGTCATCAACAACAACACGACGCCAATCACCCAATTCAACGGGCGGTTTTGCTGAGTCGCGGTGCCGTTCTTATACGCGCCGGTCAGGAAGACGCGCACCATATGCACAAACACAAACGCCACCATCAAGTGCGCGCCGATACGATGCAGCCCGCGCAGGAACCAGCCGAACGAAACGGTGAATTCCAAATCCTTGACCGACAGATAGGCGCGTTCGACCGATGGCACGTACAGGAACATCAACACCGCGCCCGTGATCGTCAGGATCAAAAACAGCACCGCCGAAACCGTGCCGAGCCAGAACGAATAGCCCCACGACAAGCTTTCGCGCGCGACCTTGGCCGGAAACCAATGCAGCATAAAGTTGCGCACGATGGCGTCGCCGGCTTCGCGTTCACTGGCGGGCCGCCACGTCCAGATGATCTTTTCCCAAGTTGATTTTCTCGCTGCCATTGCTTTGTCCTTTGATTCTCTCGTTGCGCTCAATCACGCCATCCGCATAAAATCCAATCGTTCAAGCATCCTTTGTTATTTCAGGTTCAAGCTATGCGACAAAACATTTCTTTACGCCAATCCGTGTTCAACCAAATCGCCGAAGCTGCGCGCGAGGAGCGCATTTCGCCTGCTCGCTTGATGGCGCAAGCCATCGAAGAGTATCTGCAGCGCCGCCAAAATCGGCGTGACTTTCAACGACTCAATGCGTGTTACGCCGACGGCCCTACTGAAGAGGAGCGCGAATGGCAGCGTTTCGCCCTCGAGTCGCATCGCCGCATACTCGAAAAAGAGGGGGACGAATGGTAATCAACCAGGGCGATGTGTATTGGGTTGATCCTGGCGCTCCCATCGGTTCGGCCCCCGGCTTTCGCCGCCCTCACGTCGTCGTACAAAACAACTATTTCAATCACAGCCGCCTCGACACTGTGGTCGTATGCGGGCTCACCTCAAACATTCATCGTGCCAAAGCGCCCGGCAATGTGTTGCTGCAAGTCGGCGATGGAGGCTTGACCAAGCCCAGCGTTGTCGTCGTTTCGCAAATCCTCGCCGTAGACAAAGATCAATTGGATGAATACATCGGCACGCTCTCTGAATCTCGTGTCCGCCAGATTCTGGACGGCATCAGTTTTCTGACTGAACCGCGCGAAAGAACGTAAGCGCCACATCAAACCGTCAGCCGAAAGTCCTGCCCTACCTTCTGCTCCATATCCACGATCAATTGCCCGTCCTCGGCCGCCAGTTCCAGCTTGAAATAATCGAGCGGGCGCGGCGCGGGGCCGGCATAATTCGTCCCGTCGCCGTAATACTTCGAGCCGTGGCACGGGCAGTGAAATTCGTATTGCTCCTCGAATTCGCGTTTGCGCGTCTTGACCTTTTTCGGCTGATTGAGCTTCTCCATCTTCACCGTGCAACCGAGATGGGTGCAGGCGGCGGAGATCGCGTAAAACGTTTTGCCTTGCCGGAAAACGAAGAGGCGTTTGTCTTCGAGGAATTTGCCGCCTTCGCCGAACTGATCGGGTGTGCCGACTTTGAAGCGTTGCGGCTCTTCGTACAGCACATTCGGTTTGAGCGAACGCAGGTACGCATAGGCTTGCCCGGCCAGCGCCAACATCGTCGCGCCGAAACCGAGCCGCGTCAGAAAGGAACGCCGCGTGGGTTGGCTGGCGGCTGCGCCTGCTTGCAACACATCCTGCTTGATGCGTTCCAGGCGCTGTTGCTCCGTCTCAGTCTTCGATTTCAAATTTGAAATTCGCGCGCTAAGCCACGACTGCTTGCTCTTCATAGTAGAAGACCTCCATCGTCATCGCGTCCGTCGGGCAGCGCAGCGCGCACAAGCCACAACGGATGCACTTGTCATCGTCTTTGATCATTGCTGATAAGGGTTGACCGAGTTCAACCCCCTGCTCAGAGAGGATGCCCGATTCAGTCACGATGCGTTCTTTGGTCAACACATCCAGTTCAAGCTCTTCCAACGGCACCAGCTTCAAACAGTATTCAGGGCACACATCCACACAGCGGTTGCACAACACGCATTTCGCCGGGTCATAGATCGTTTGGATGTGGCACGACAAACAGCGTTCGGCCTGCTCGCGCGCCTGCGCTTCGTTGTAACCGGTTTCGACTTCTGAAATGCCCGTGCGGCGGTCGAGCGCGATGGTCGGCGGTGCGTGCCGCGCTAGTTGTTCGTAATCTTCCGGCATCGTGTAAGTGCGGTTGGGCAGCCGTTCGACCGTCAGGTTGAAGACGGTGTGCGTCTCGGCGCTGTGCAGATAATCGTCAATCGAGAGCGCCGCGCGTTTGCCATTGGCGACGGCTTCGATCAGGTTGCGCGGGCCAAAGGCCACGTCGCCGCCCGCGAATAGGCCGGGCGCGCTGGTGGCCAGCGTCGCGCGTTCAACTTTGATCGTGCCTTGCGGCGTAAGCTC
>JANOWX010001084.1:0-12059 GCA_031418175.1 Acidobacteriota bacterium
AGCTAAAAAATTGATATACAGACTTGGAGCCTTGCCGGTTGATGCCTTCCAATACGATTTTCCCTTTCACTCAAGGGCTGTTTGCTGCCAGTAAAGCCCTTGCTCACGCGCGGGCTACTGACACATCCCACCTAACTTAGCCACTACCCGTCAGAGAAAAGGTCATTATGAAACTGAAGCAAGTTACGCGCTGGACGTTATTCACTTTGGCACTGGCTTTCTGTCTGTTGAGCGTTGGGCTGTTGAGCGTTGGGCTGTTGAGCGTTGGGCGGTTGGGCGTTGGGCGGTTGGGCGTGGGGCCGTTAGGCGTGGGGCGGATGACGGCGCGTTCCGGCGTTGGACAAGATACGCCCGCCGCGCCGTTGCAGGGCGCGGCCGCCATTCAACAGCTCAAACAACAAGGCCAATACGCTTCGTTGCAGGAGGCTATGAAGCATGCGCGTTACACCGTCAGCCACGAAGTCAGCACGCCGTTGCGGCGTCCAGCTTGGCACGCGCCCAACCCGGCGGCGGGTTATGACGCTTATGTCACCGCAGACGGTGTGAGCATCGCGCTGCAAGACCAGTCGTATGTCAGCCTCAACCTGCGCGGCATCGGGTACGGCGCGGACTTGCACGATGTGGCGGCGGGCGCGGTCAGCGGCGCACAGCAAACCATCACCATTGAACGCGGCGCAGTGCGCGAATGGTACGTCAACGGCGCGGCGGGGTTGGAGCAAGGCTTCACGTTGAACGCCCCACCCACAGGCGAGAAACAGGCGGGCGCGCGGCTGCGGCTGGCTTTACAACTGAGCGCGGGCTGGCGCGCCGTGGCGGCGGCGGACGGACAGCGCGTGAGCGTGTTGAACGCCTCTGGCGCACTGCTCGAATACGGCAAGCTGGCCGCCTGGGATGCGCAAGGCCAGGTCTTGCCCGCCGCGTTGACCGTTGAGCACGAACGCATCGTGATCAAGGTGGATGACACGCGGGCCGTCTATCCGCTGACGATTGATCCCATTTTTTCGCAGCAGCAAAAGCTGAGCGCGCCGGATGCGGCGGCGAATGATTCGTTCGGAGACTCGGTGGCGTTGGATGGCAACACGGCGGCGGTGGACGCGCCTCTTGATGACGTGTCGGGCGCGAATCAAGGCTCGGTCTATGTGTTTGTGCGCAGCGGCACCGTCTGGACGTTTCAGGCCAACTTGACGGCGGTGGACGGCGCGGCGGGCGATCAATTCGGCTTTGCCTTCGCGCTGAGCGGCGACACGTTGGTCATTGGCGCGGTTTTCGACGACGAGACCGTCCCCGATCAAGGTTCGGTCTACGTTTTCACCCGCAGCGGCACAAGCTGGTCGCAACAACAGAAACTCACCGCCAACGACGGCGCGACCGGTGATCATTTCGGCATCGCGGTGGCGCTCAGCGGCAACACCTTCGTCGCCGGAGCCGCTGATGACGACGTCAATGCGAATACCGATCAAGGTTCGGCTTACGTTTTCACCCGCAGCGGCACGGTTTGGGCACAACAACAAAAACTCACGGCCGGCGACGGCGCGGCCAATGACAGATTCGGACGTGGGGTCGCGCTCGACGGTGAAACGGCCATCGTGGGCGCGCCTTTCGACGACAGCCCCATCGGCATCATGCCGGTTGATCAAGGTTCGGTTTATGTGTTCACCCGCAATGGCACGGTTTGGACGCAACAACAACGACTCACGGCCGGCGACGGCACGGCTGGCGATGTATTCGGTTACTCCGTCGCGCTCAGCGGCGAGACAGTGCTGGGGGGTGCTCCTGAGGACGACAGCGGAATGAATGCGGATCAAGGTTCGACCTACGTCTTCACCCGCAGCGGCACGGTCTGGACGCAGCAAACGCAAATCACCGCCAGCGACGGCGCGGCGGGGGATCAATTCGGCTACGCGGTCGCGCTCGATGGCGACACGGCGCTGGTGGGAGCGAGGGCAGATGATGTTGGAACGAATGGCAATCAAGGCTCCGCCTACGTCTTCACGCGCAGCGGCACGGTCTGGTCGCAGCAACAAAAACTCACCGCCAGCGATGGCGCGGTGGGTGATCAATTCGGCTACGCGGTCGCGCTCGACGGCGCTACGGCGCTGGTGGGGGCGGGTTCCGATGACGTTGGAACGAATAATAGTCAAGGCTCGGCCTACTTCTTCACGCGCAGCGGCGCGGGCTGGTCGCAGCAACAAAAACTCATCGCCAACGATGGCACGGCGAATGATTTCTTCGGCACGGCAGTGGCGCTTGATGGCGGCACGGCGTTGGTGGGGGCGTGGTTGGATAACATCGGCGCGAACACCGATCAAGGTTCGGCCTACGTTTTCGTTTGCTCGGCTTGCCCCGCCATTGCGCTTACGCCCACTAGTTTGCCCAACGGCGTCATCGGCACTTCCTACAACCAAATGGTTACGGCCAGCGGCGGCACGGGGCCATATCAGTTTTCCGTCTCCAGCGGCGCGCTGCCGCCCGGTCTGACGCTGGCGCAAAGCGGCTTGCTCACCGGCACGCCGATGACGGCGGGCACGTTCAGCTTCACCATTACCGCCACCATCCTGAGTAGCCTTTACCCTGGCAGCCGTGCGTACACGCTGACCGTCACGCCGCCGTGCCCGGCGATCACCGTCAATCCAACCAATCCCAGCTTGCCCAACGGGCGCGCAGGTGTGGCTTATGCGCAGACCTTTACGCAAACAGGCGGCGCGGGGACGGCGACCTTCAGCATCAGCGCGGGCGCGTTGCCAACCGGTCTGACGCTGGCGGCGGGCGGCTTGCTGAGCGGCACGCCGACGGTCAGCGGCACGTAATTTCACTACGCGCGCAACCGACGCCAATGGCTGCTTCGGCGAACGTGCTTATACGCTGCTCATCCTACCGCCGTGTCCAGCCATCACTGTCAACCCGGCGACCTTGCCGAATGGCTTCGTAGGCGCGGCGTATACCCAAACGCTGACGGCCACGGGCGGGACGGCGCCGCATACTTTCGCAGTCACGACGGGCGCGTTGCCGAATGGTTTGACGCTGGCGACGAGCGGCGCGTTGAGCGGCACACCGACGGTGCAAGCGGCATTTGGCTTTACGGTGACGGCAACGGATAACACCGGTTGCACAGGCGCGCGCGCTTACATCGTGATTGTCAGCGGCAACGGCTTGCAGTTTTATCCGCTCGCGGCGCCGGTGCGCTTGCTCGATACGCGGCCCGGCGTGAGTCCCAATGCCTGTTCGCAACCGAATGCGCCGATTGCCGGTGGCACGTCACGCACGCAAGTGGGCCGCAACTTCTGCTCGATTCCGGCCAATGCCGTCGCGCTCACCGGCAACATCACAACGGTCAATTCGGGCGGCGGTTTTCTGACGCTGTATCCGAGCGACGCCGCGCAACCGACGGTGGCGAACACGAATTACAACGCGAACGAAATTATCAACAACGTCTTCACCGTCGGTTTAGGCAATGCTGACGGGGCCTTCAAGATTTTTGCCTTGAGCACGACCGATGTCGTGGTGGACGTGACCGGCTATTACGCGCCGCCCACCGCGACCAATCCTGGCGGACTGTTCTTCCATCCGCTGCCCGCGCCCGTGCGTTTGCTCGAAACGCGCGCGGGTTTCACGGGCTGTGTCACGCCGGGCACGCCACTCGCTGGCAATGCCGAATCCA
This sequence comes from Acidobacteriota bacterium, assembly GCA_031418175.1. GTDB lineage: Bacteria > Acidobacteriota > Blastocatellia > RBC074 > RBC074 > JACPYM01. Next base: position 3,659 of record JANOWX010001084.1, read on the forward strand.
CGCAACAGGCGAGCAGCGCCTGCACGGGCATTCCCGCGACAGCGCGCGCAATCGACGGCAATGCGACGACGGTCGGCCCGCAAGGCGGCGGCTTCCTGACAATCTTTCCGGCGGATGCGGCGCGCCCGCTGGTGGCGTCTTCCAATTTCAACAGCGGTCAAGTCGTGAATGGGCCTTTCGCGGTGGGCCTCGCTGCGAATGGACAATTCAAAATCTTCACGACTTCAACCACTGACCTCGTCGTGGACGTGCTCGACTACTACAGCGCTGAGGTCAGCGATACGAATGGGGCAGGTTTGTTACTGACGCCACTCGCGCATCCGGTGCGCTTGCTTGAAACGCGGCCCGGTTTGCCGGTGGGCTGTTTCAAACCGGGCGCGCCGTTGCCGGGCGGGGCGGAAACGACGCAAACCGCGCGCGGCTTGTGTGACGGCATCACGATCCCAACCAACGCACTGGGCGTGGTCGGCAACGCGACGGTGGTGCAACCCGTGAGCGCGGGCTTCCTGACGTTATGGCCGAGCATGGCGGCGCGGCCTTTAGTGGCGACTTCCAATTACAATCCCGGCGATGTCGGCAATCGTCACTTCATCGTGGGCCTGGGCCAGGCGGATGGGGCGTTCAAAATGTTCTCGAGCGCGACTTCGCATTTGGTGATTGACTTGTCAGGCTATTTCGCGCCCTGAAGCACAGCCAACGCTGCGGTGAGCCACAACTCAATGTTCGCCCAAGCGAGACCGCAGAAGCTTGCAATTTCCGGCTTTGCAATGCCGCCAGAGTCATACAGACCAGCCTGCGCCAAAACTTTCGGCGCAGCTTTTCAGCGGCCCGTGCAACGCGCTTTCTCAGTGGGCCATCCGAAGCGCCTCACTACTGCGGTTTTCAAACAGCAGTACCCGCAACCATAGCGTTCCACATTTTCGCCGGCGCACTGCCCCAAGCCGACCGGCACACACATCCTTGACCGCCCAGGCTGACAGTCAGGCGGCATGACAGCTACACACACGCAACGCGCAATTTCATCTTCTTCAATACAGGAGCATCACGATGCGATTCTGGCAAAAGCTGGTCTGGCCGTTGAGCCAAGCCGCGCAATTTGTGTTGGTACTGACCGCCTTCGCCTGGCGCACAGCCCGCCGCTACCGCGCAGCCAGGCAACCTATCGAACCGGTCAACACGCGGGGCGGCGCCGGTACCGAACCGCGTCAGACACGCGCGCTGGCCCGGCCCAGCGAACTGGAAGCGCTGTTGACCGTGGAAGGGCAAGCGGCGAATCCACTGCGCGTGAATATCAAGTGAGCCGCCTGGCAGCCGGGGCCGGTCATTGCCTGCCGTGAATTGACAGCCTGTGCCCCGCTCATTAGTATCCACCACGCCTATTCGGGCAGCGGTTTTACACACCCCACAAACAGCTTTTCTTTCGCGGGGCTTCCGATCAGCAAGACATTCAACGCGCGGCCTGGCGCGTTTTTGCGTGGCCGCTTGGGCTGCGCGGCGGAGCAGACGACCCACATGATGCATACGACCCGACCCCCACAGCACCGACCTCACCGGCTACATCTACAGTTTGGCTGCTTGCTGCTCGCCTTAGTTGGCGCACTCGGCGGCACGCGTTTGACGCACGCGCGGCAGGCCGGTTGCGCGACGCCGAGCTTTGCCGCCGTCACGCCGTTGAATGGCGGCGCGAATCCGCAAGCCGTCGCGGCGGGCGATTTCAATTTGGATGGCCGCTTGGATGTGGCCGTCGCCAATCGCGGCGGCCGCGTCACGCTGCTCTTCAATGACGGCAGCGGCGGGTTCACTGCCAACAATTTCAACGTGGGCGGCGCGCTGACCGATTTGGCGGCGGGCGATTTCAACGGCGATCAGCGGCTGGATTTGGTCGTGGCGAGCGAAGCGGGCGTGCCGCTGTTGTATTTGAACAACGGCGCGGGCGGCTTCCCTGCCGCGTTGCCGGTGGCGGCGGCGGGCGCGGCTCCGGCGATCACGACGGGCGATTTCAATGCCGATGGCAAACTGGATGTCGCGGCGGGCACGAGCACCGGCGTAGTCTCGGTCACGTTCGGCAATGGCACAGGCGGCTTCGGCACGCCCGCAGCATATACTGTTGGCACCACCGGCACGCGCGTGCTGGCGCTGGTGAGCGGCGCTCTCAACGGCGACGACAAGCCCGATCTGGCCGTCTTGAATCCGGCCAACGAAGGCTTTGCAATTTTGCTCAATGACGGCACGGGGGCTTTTGGCGCGCCCGTCAGTTACACGATTGGCGTTGACAGCGCGACGGACATGGCCTGGGGCGATTTCAACAGCGACGGCGCGCTCGACCTGGTCATCACGAACAGCAACAACAATCGCGTTTCGGTGCAACTCAACAGCGGCGCGGGCCTGTTCCTGCAAGCGCAAAATTTCGCCGCGACGGCCAGTCCGTTGAGCGTGGCGGCGGGCGATTTCAACAGCGATGCCAAGGCCGATCTAGTCATCGGCAGCGCCAACCTCGAAGCCGAAATCCGCCTGGGCAACGATGCCGCGCAATTCGGCAATGAGACGCGCTTCGCGTTGGGCGGACGCGCCAATGCGCTCATCAGCGCGGATGTGAATGGCGATGGGCGACCCGATGTAGTCACTGCCAATGCCGCCGAAAACAGCGTCGCCGTGTTGCGCAACACGTGCAGCGCGCCGCCGCTGAATACGCCGCCCGTGCTCACGCCGGGCAGCGCATTGACACGGCAGCAGGGCGCGCCCGCCAGCAACGACGTGCTCGCCACGGTCAGCGACGCCCAAACACCCAACAGCAATTTGCAGGTATTTTTGCTGAGCGCTTCCGCCGGGATGAACATCACGAATTTGACCAATAGCCGCGGCACTGTCAGCGCCACTGTCGGCGCGGCTTGCAACGCCGCGCCTATTCCGCTGACGGCCACCTTGTTGGTGACGGATGGTGGCGGCCTATCGGCCACGGCCAATGTGACGATCAATGTCACGGTCAACACTGCGCCGGCGCTGGGCGCGTATCCGAATGCGACGGCCACGACCGGCGCAGGCACGGTGGTGTTGCCGGGGCAAGCGCCGAGTGATAACACGAGCGTCACAGCCGTCACGGCCACGGCTTCAGCAGGCTTCACCGGAGCGCTCAGCGCCAATTCATCCACCGGCGCGGTGACCATCACGAACGCGGCGCCCATTGGCACGCACACGATCACGGTGACGGCGCGCGACAACTGCAACGCGGCGGTCACGCAAAGCTTCACGTTGACAGTGAACGCGGCGGCTTGTGTGAACACGCGGCCCGGTTTGCTGAGCTGGTATCGCGGCGAGAACAGCGCCGCCGATCACCAAAACGCCAACAACGGCGCGGGCGTGGGCGGATTGAGCTTCGCCGCCGGGCGTGTCGGCCAGGCCCTCAGTTTCAACGGCAGCAGCGAACTAGTCATCCCTCATTCACCCGCGTTGAACTTCCAGCAATTCACCTTTGAAGGCTGGGTTTTCCCGACGCTGTTGGACGGCGCGGTCGAGTTCATCCTGAACAAAGAGGATCAACCATTCACGACCTATCAATACGAATGGGGCATCGCGGGCGCGGGCGGCACGATTCCGGCGGGCACGCTGGTGTTTGCGTTGAACGGCCTGAACGGCTTGCCCAATGAATTCGGCGGCTTCATCAATGGCGGCGGCACAGCGCCGCTAAATACCTGGACGCACGTGGCGCTCAGCTTCGACGGCGCGACGCTCAAGAGTTATTTGAATGGCCGCGTGGCGCGCACGCTGACCGGCTTGAGCGGCAACCTAGTCACTTCGACCGGGCCGCTGAAAATTGGCTCGCGTTCCGACACGCTGATCAATCAATTGCCCGCGAATCGTTTCAACGGTTTGATTGACGAACTCAGTTTGTATACGCGCGCGCTGAGCGAACAGGAATTGCTGGCGATTTATAACGCCGGCACGGCGGGCAAATGCACGATGTTCGTCAATACGACTCCGGCGCTGACGCCGGGCGCAGCCTTGACACAGCAGCGCGGCAACAGCGGCGCGCTCGCCATACTGGGCACGGTCGCCGACACCGAAACGGCGGTGGGCGATTTGACGGTGACGGTGGCGAATGCGCCCGAAGGTTTGAGCTTCGGCAAACTGACGAACATGAACGGCACGATCAGCGGCACGGTCGCGGTCGCTTGCGATGTCGCGCTCGGCGCCAATCAAGTGACCTTGCGCGTCAGCGATGGCGAATTGAGCGGCACGGCCACATTCACCGTCAACGTCACGGCCAACACGCCGCCCGTGTTCGGCGCTTATCCCCCGCCCGTGCCGCTGGCAGCGGGCGCATCGGTGACGGTCGCGCCCACGGCGGCGCCGACCGACAATGGCGCGCTCGCCAGCGTAGTCGCCAGCGTGGCGGGCGCCTTCAACGGCTCGGTCAGCGTCAATCCAACCACGGGCGTCGTCACGCTCAGCAATGTGCGGCCGGCGGGCATCTTCACGGCCACGCTCACGGCCACCGACAATTGCGGCGCGGCGGCCACGGCCAGTTTCAATTTCACGGTGAACAAATTGGCCACGACGGTTGCGCTCTCGGCGGCGGGCGAGCCTTTCACGCAAGCCCAGGAAGTCGAACTGACCGCGACCGTGACGGCCAACACTGCACTGGCGACGCCGCCGAGCGGGACGGCGACGTTCTTTGAGGGCGCAACGGCATTGGGGACGGCGGCGCTGGATGGCACGGGCACGGCGCGCTTGCGTGTGACGTTTGCCGAAGCGGGCGCGCACGCGCTGCGGGTGACTTACAGCGGCGACAATCTATATCTGGGCGCGGCGTCGGCGCCGCTGGGGTTGAACGTCGCCTTTGCCGTGACCAACGTTTCAGCGGCCAGTTATCGCGGCACGGCACTCGCGCCCGAACAGATCGTCGCGGCCTTTGGCACGCGGCTGGCGACGACGCGGGCCACGGCCTTGACCTTGCCGCTGCCGACGGTGTTGGGCGGCACGCTGGTGCGCATTCGTGACAGCGCGGGCGTTGAAATGCTCGCGCCGCTCTTTTTCGTTTCACCGGCGCAGGTCAATTACCTGTTGCCGCGCGGTCTGGCCGCCGGCACGGTGACGATCACCGTGATTGGCGGCGATGGCGTCAATTCGGTGGCGCGCGTGCAACTTGCGCCAACCAATCCGGGCCTCTTCACCGCCGACAGCAGCGGGCGCGGCTTGCCCGCCGCCCAGGTCTTGCGCGTGTTGGCGGATGGCTCGCAACGCTTCGAGCCGGTCGCGCGTTTCGATACGGCCACGGGCAAATTCGCGGCGGCGCCGATTGATTTGGGCGCGGCGAATGAGCAGGTCTTCCTGATTCTGTTTGGCACGGGCTGGCGCGCGCGCAACCTGAGCATTCCGGCGGCCGCTTCGCTGGGCAGCGCGATTGCCGAAGTCGCCTTCATCGGCGCAGCGCCCGGGCAACTCGGCGTGGATCAAGCCAACCTGCGCATCCCGCGTTCATTGATTGGCGCGGGCGAAATCGAAGTCAATTTGAGCGTGGATGGCAAGGCGGCCAATCCGGTGCGGATACAAATCAAGTGAGCAAAGTGTCTGATCGCGCATCGGCAAAGGAATCAAGACAAAGGAATGACTGGAACTTTTTTTCCTTTGCCGTGATTCGCTTGCCTGCGAACTGTTTGCTACTGTTGCAGTCCGAGTGAAGCTTGCCAGGGTTAGCAAGTTTCACCTACCCAATAACAGTTCGCGCATCCGGCAGAGGAAGCGTGGCAAAGGAAGACATTCAATTGACTGGAGCTATTATTCCTTTGCCTTGATTCCCTTGCCTGTCTCTGCCAGTGATGGGCCAGCGCAGTTTTTTTTGGAGGTCTTAACGTTATGCTAACTCGCATTCATCTTCTATTTGGGTTTCACGCGCGCGCCCGTCTCGGTCTCGTGAGGCTGTGTGCGCTGGCGCTGTTTGCTTGCGCCTGGTTTGCCGCCGCCAGTCAATCCGCCAGTCAATCCGCCGCCCAATCAAATTGCGCGCCGCGCCCCAGCGGCCTGGTCGCCTGGTATCGCGGCGAAGCCAACGGACTGGATTCCGTCGGAACCAATCACGGCACCTTGCGCAATGGCGTCGGTTTCACGGCGGGCAAGGTCAGGCAGGCTTTCAATTTCAACGGCGCTGGCGAAGTGACGATCCCCAACGCGCCCGCCCTCAATCCGGCGCGTATAACCCTTGAAGCCTGGGTGTTCCCGACGCTCGTGGATGGCGCAGTGGACATCATCGTCAATAAGGATTCCGAGCCCTATGAAAATTACCAATACGAAATCGGCATTCGCGGGCCCGACCAGCCGGGTGGAGCAATTCCCACCGGCAATTTTGCCTTTGCCCTGCGCGGGGTAAACGGCTTGCCCAACGATTACTTTTTTTGGGTGGATGGCGGCGGCCCGGTGCCGTTGAATACCTGGACGCATGTGGCGGTGACGTATGATGGCGCGACGGCACGCACGTATATCAACGGCGTGCCCGCGCGCACCCTGACCGGACTGAGCGGCGACATCACGGGGGAAACCGGCCCGCTGAAAATCGGTTCGCGTTCAGAAGACGTGCTCAGCCGCGTGCCCAACGACCGCTTCAACGGACGCCTGGACGAAGTCAGCCTGTACAACCGCGCGCTCACGGCTGACGAGATTCTGGCGATTTTCAAGGCGGACAGCCTGGGCAAATGCCCGCTGCAAAATACGCCGCCCACAATCGCCGCCGCCGCCGCGCTCACCCGCCAGCAAGGCAATCCCGGCGCGCTTGCCACCATTGCCAGCGTCAATGATCTGGAAACGCCGGCGGGCAATCTGACCGTGACGGCGACGACTGTGCCGACGGGCCTGACGCTCAACAATCTCAGCAATGTTGCTGGCACGATCAGCGCGACCGTGGCCGCCGCCTGCACAACAACGCCAGGCGCACAAACCGTAGTCTTGACCGTGACTGATCCGGCGGGCGGCACGGCCACGGCCAATCTAACGATCAACGTCACCGTCAACACGGCCCCAACGCTGGGGCCTTATCCGACAACAACCGTTGCCGTTGGCCAAGCGGCCACCGTCACACCAAATGCCGCCCCCACCGATAACAACGCGCTGGCCAGTGTGACGGCGGCCATTTCTGCCGGCTTCACCGGCACGGTTGCGGTGAACGCCACGACCGGCGTCGTGACCATCAACAACGCGGCGCCCGGCGGGGCTTATGTCGTCACTGTCAGCGCGACCGACAATTGCGGCGCAACCACCAACTCGCCTTTTAATTTGACGGTCAACAAACTCAACTCCGCCACCCAACTCGCGGTGTCCGCCGGGCCCTACATTTTGGGTCAGGCCGTGACGCTGACGGCCACGGTCACAGCCACTGGGGCGGGCGCGCCCACGGGCACAGTCACTTTTCTGGACGGGACGACTTCGTTGGGAATGGGAACGTTGAATGTGAGCGGGCTGGCCACACTGACGACTTCCGCGTTGCTAGCAGGAAGCCACAAATTGACGGCTGTTTATGCGGGCGACGCGAACTATGCGTCGTCAACTTCGACCGAAGCGACCATCCTGATCGCGCGCCCCTTGGCCAATGTTTCGGCCGCCAGTTATAAGGGCGACCAATTCGCCCGCGAACAAATCGTCGCAGCTTTTGGCACTAATCTAGCGACCGGCATTCAAACTGCGAACACCTTGCCCTTGCCCACCACACTGGCGGGAACGACCGTAAACGTCAAAGACAGCACTAGCGTCGAACGCGCAGCCCCACTCTTTTTTGTGTCGCCCAACCAAGTCAATTACCTGCTGCCAGCGGGAACGGCACTGGGCCCGGCCACGGTGACGATCACCAGCGGCGGCACGCCAGTCAATGTCGCGCTGGCGGTCATTCAGATTGCCACGGTCGCCCCCGGCATTTTCGCCGCGAATGCCAACGGCAGCGGCATAGCGGCGGCGCAGGTGTTGCGCGTCCTTTCCGATGGGACACAGCGTTACGAACCAATCGTGCGGCTCGATCCGGCCACCAACCGGTTCGTCGCCCTCCCCATCGAATTCGGACCGCCCTCCGAACAGCTATTCCTGCTGCTGTATTGCACGGGTCTGCGATTTCGCGCTGACCTGGGCAATGTGACGGCAGCCGTCAGCACCGTGAATGTGCCGGCGACCTTTGCGGGCGCGCAAGGCAGCTTAGCGGGTCTTGACCAGGTCAATCTGCGGCTCACCCCGAATTTGGCCGTCTTCCCGAACCCGGCGGTTAGCCTCACCGTGGATGGCGTGCCGGCAAATGTCGTCCAAATCAGTTTCCGCTAAAGCCGCGCAATAATAGAAAACGTCGCCATCCCCATGGGAGCGCAGTCCTTCCAGGCTGCGGGTCTTGGCCGGAAGCTCACTTGGAAGACGAAAAGGTCTGTCATCAAGG
>JANOWX010001085.1:0-8093 GCA_031418175.1 Acidobacteriota bacterium
CTGCTAAATCTTCCCGTTGGAAAGGGCCGATGGATGGGGCGGCGTGCTCGCAACGAGGGCGGAGATTAGCACCGGGGTTGTTGATTGCCAAACGCCTCTGGGTACGCACGCATCCCTGCGTGCGGCCTCGGCGGCAGACCAATTCCTACCGGCAGGGATGCGTCTTGCGCCGAGGCCGCACGCAAGGATGCGTGCGTACCCAGGCTTGAAAGGCCTTGCTCATGGTTTATAATCGCGCGCGTTAATGCGGAAGATCATCACGCAACGAAACGCCCAACAATACCCAGACCCTTTCCCCAGCTTCGTTGCCCAACACTCGTGCCCCCGGCCTAATTTGAAAATGCCTCGAGTCTGACAGGCGCTTATGAACTATCGGTACAAGTTTGTTTGGCACACCACGGCTTGGCTCGCGCTCTTGAGCGCCAGCCTCTGGCCGTTGCCAGCGGAGCTGACACGCACACCAACATCCAATGTCTTACCTGCCGCCAGCGCCGCCGAAAAACTGGGCAGCTTGCCCTTGAGCTTTGAAGAAAATCGCGGCCAGACCGCGGCGGCGGTGCGCTTCTTGGCGCGCGGGCCTGGCTATGGTTTGTATTTGACTGAGCGCGAGGCTGTCTTGCATTTGCCAAACGGCGGCAATTCATCCGGCGCGCAAGTCCGCTTGCGCTGGCTCGGCACGCGCGCCACAACGCCCGAAGCGCTCGACGCCTTGCCCGGCAAGAGCAATTACTTCATCGGCAATGATCCGCAACAGTGGCGCACCGATGTGCCGGCGTTCGAGCGCGTGCGCTACCGCCAACTCTATCCCGGCATTGACTTGATCTTTTATGGCCGCCAGCGCGAATTGGAATACGATTTCGTGCTCGCGCCCCACGCCGACCCGGCGCAAATCAAACTGGAGTTGAGCGGCGCTGACAAACTCGAATTGAACGAACACGGCGACTTGCTGCTGCACACGGGCGGCACGGTCGTGCGGCAACCGCAGCCCGTCGCCTATCAACAAACCGCGCGGGGCCGTGTCAACATTGAAGCCGAGTTCGTGCTTGATGCTGCGCAACTCAGCTTCCGACTCGGCGCTTACGATCACAACCTGCCGCTGGTGATTGATCCGTTGGTGTTGTATTCCAGTTATCTCGGCGGCGATAACCGCGACACCGCTTATGGCATTGCGGTGGATCACGAAGGCAGCATCTATCTGACCGGCCAAACCTATTCGCCCAACTTCCCCACCAAATCGCCCGTGGACACGCAACTCGACGGCACCAACGACGCCTTTGTCTTGAAGCTGGATGCGAGCGGCACGCGCCTGTTGTTTTCGACTTACATCGGCGGGCGCGGCTCGAATGATCGCGGCTGGGCGATTGCGGTGGATGCGGCGGGCAATGTGTATTTTTGCGGCGAGACCAATTCGCTGAATTTCCCGACGGCCAACGCCGTGCAATCAATCACGCGCGGCAACGGCGACGCCTTTGCCACCAAACTCAACATCGCCGGCAACGTGCTGCTGTATTCGACCTATCTGGGCGGTTCGCTCAGCGATGCGGCCTATGCCATCGCCTTGGATCGTTTCGATAACGCCTATCTCACCGGGCGCACCGATTCAGCGAATTTCCCGACGAAGAATGCGTTGCAAACGACGTTGCGCGGTTCACGTGACCCTTTCATTTTGCGGCTCGACCCGGATGGCGTGCTGATCGCTTCGACGTATTTTGGCGGCGCTCCGGCGACGTTGGGCGGGCGCGATGCCGAGGCCGGTTACGGCATCGCCGTGGATAGCCAGCAAATGGTTTACGTGACGGGGTACACCTCGTCGCCAACGTTCACCACGGCCAACGCGCTGCAACCCAATTTCGGCGGCATCGAAGACGCCTTCATCGCCAAGCTCAATCTGCCCACTGCCCAGTTGATCTATGCGACCTATCTCGGCGGCCTGGATGCCGATGCCGGGCGCGGCGTTACGGTGGATGCCTTCGGCAATGTGTACGTGACCGGCGTCACGCTCTCGCCCAACTTCCCGCGCCTGAATGCGCTGCAACCAAATTTTGGCGGTGCGGCGGATGCGTTCGTGACCAAGCTCAATGCCAAAGGTTCGGCGCTGGTTTATTCCACCTACCTCGGCGGCGGCGGCGAAGAGAATACGAGCCTGATCACCGATCCCGAACCGGTCGGCAGCGTCGCCGTAGATGCGCTGGGCTACGTCTATCTCACGGGCAAGACCGAATCATCGAACTTCCCGCTGGCGCGCGCGCTGCAACCGCAAAAGAACGGCGACAACGACGCCTTCATCACCAAACTCGATCCGGCGGGTTCGGCGCTGGTTTATTCGACTTACTTCGGAACATCGTTCATCGGCAACAATGGCCTTGAAGAACGCGGCCTGGGGCTGGCGGTGGAGGGCGGCAACGCATATGTCACCGGGCAAATGCTGGGGACGGATTTGCTCACGCTCGCGCCCTTTCAAAACAAATACGGCGGCGGTTTGAGCGACGCGTTTATCACCAAGGTCAGCACGCCCGACATCGTCGCGGCCGCGCCGGTTTCAGCGGCCAGTTTCAACGGCGCGCAACTCGCGCCCGAATCCATCATCGCGCTGTTCGGCAGCGGCCTCGCGGCTGACACGCAAGCGGCCAACACGCTGCCCTTGCCGACGGCCTTGCTGGGCAGCAGCGTCAAAGTCACCGACCGCTTGGGCGTCGAACGCTTGGCCCCGCTGTTTTTCGTTTCGCCCAATCAGATCAACCTGCTCATCCCGCCCGGCACCGCCAACGGTGCGGCGCGCCTGACCGTCACGCCCAAAGACGGCCCCGCAGTGAGCGCCATCGTGCAGATCGAAGCCGCCGCGCCCGCGCTGTTCACTGCTGCCGCCAGCGGGCAAGGCTTGGCCGCCGCCGTCGCCTTGCGCATCAAGCAGGACGGCACGCAGCTTTATGAACGCATCGCCGAATTCGATGTGGCGCAACAACGCTTCGTGCCTGTGCCGATTGATCTGGGCGCGGCGACGGATCAGACCTTCCTGTTGCTGTTTGGCACAGGCCTGCGCGGTCGCAGCAATCTGGACGCCGTGCAAATCCGCATCGGCGGCCTCGCGGTGCTGCCGCAATCCGCCGGCCCGCAAGGCGATCTGGCGGGGCTGGATCAAATCAATCTGCCCTTGCCGCGCAGTTTGGCCGGGCGCGGCGAAGTGACGATTGAGATGACGGTGGATGGGTTGATTGCGAATGTGGTGACAGTGAGCATTCGTTAGTGAGCTTGGCAAGGCAGCAGAGCCAAGCCATAATTCGCAAGCCGCCATGCTATTTTTCTGAAAAGGAGCTTTGCCAATGTCGCAAGCTGTTCTCGTCGAAATTGAAATGCCCGCTGAGTTAGCGCAATTCCGCTTGCCAACCGGTGTGAACGACCGTTTGCAGGCGCTGTTAGATCGGCAAGATTTTGGGCAACCACTGACGCCTAGTGAACGCGCTGAGGCTGAAGGGTTGGTCAATTTAGCCGAATCTCTCTCGTTGCTGCGCCTGCGCGCTGAACGTGTCGCCCGCGAAAAAGCCTTGGCCCAATGAGCTACATTCCTGAGAAATTGCGGCGGCTGGCTATCAATCGCGCGGACAACTGCTGCGAGTACTGCCGGCTGGCACAAGCTGGGCAAGAAGCTACTTTTCATATTGATCATATCGTGCCGGAGGTGGCTGGAGGCTCGACCGTCAGCCGCAATCTGGCGTTGGCCTGCGTTTCCTGTTCATTGCGCAAAGCTGCCCGCCAAACAGCGCTTGATCCTCAAACTGACACAGAAGTTCCGCTCTTTCACCCACGGCGTGATCGTTGGGCAGAACATTTCGCTTGGAGTGATTTAAAGTTGTTCGGCCTGACCGCCAACGGACGCGCTACCATTGCAGCACTGGAGTTGAATCGGCCCACGATCCAAGCGATTCGAGCGGAAGAAGCGTTGCTTGGACGACATCCTGATTAATAAGCGCGCGAGTTCCGTTAGCAAGCTTACGCTGATCATGAAATGATTCGTCTGCCCCAAAGGTTTTTCAACGAGGAGGCCCCATGCGACATCCCCACGTACGCTCCGCACAAGTCCGCAATGCACTACTGCTTTCCGTAACCGCACTCTTACTGATCCTAAACACCTCAACTCACCAACGCACGGCAGCCAAGACCCGCGCCCAGCAACCCGCCGTCGTCACCATCTCCGCCGCCAGCTTTGAAGCGAATGCGCTCGCGCCCGGCGCGATTGTCGCGGCGTTCGGCGCAGGGTTGGCGACAGGGACTGAGGCTTCTTCCAGTGTTCCCTTGCCGACGGCGCTGGCGGGCACGAGTGTGCGCGTCAGAGACAGCGCAGGCACTGAACGCGCGGCGGGCTTGTTTTTCGTTTCGCCCGGTCAAATCAACTTCGTGATCCCCGAAGCGACGGCCACCGGCGCGGCGACGCTCACGGTGCTATCCGGCGCGGGCACGACTTCGACGGGCACGCTCGATGTCAAAGCCGTCGCGCCCGCCATCTTCACGGCCAATGCCGACGGCACGGGCGCACCTGCGGCAGTCATCCAGCGCTTCAAAGCGAATGGCGAACAGAGCTTTGAAACCGTTGCCCAATTCGACGCTGCACTGGGCCGCATGCGACCGCGCCCGCTGGATCTGTCGCCGGTGGGTGATCGCGTATTTTTGCTGTTGTTTTTTACGGGCACACTGCGCGCGGCTGATCCGAATAACGACGGCAATCGCCAGGAATCGGTGCGCTTGTTGTTGGGCGGCGTTGCCACGACGCCTGATTTTGCGGGCGCGCAAGGCGGCTTGGCCGGGCTGGATCAAATGAATATCGAATTGCCGCGCGGTTTGATCGGCAGCGGCCGTGTCAGTTTGTCGGTGACTTCTACAGGAGTTGGCGGCGGCCTCACCTCAAACTTGGTCGAGATCGAAATCGCCTCGCCCCCTGGCAACGCGCCGCCCGCCGTCAACGGCTTCAGCGCCGCGACGGTGTTGGCTGGGCAAACCGTAGAGATTCAGGGCAATGGTTTCGCGGCCACGGCAGCCAATAACCTGGTGCGCATCGGCGGCGTCGAGGCGGTCGTGACCAATGCGACAACCACGCGGCTGACAGTGGTCGTGCCCTTCGGCGTCGAGACTGGCGTGGTCAGCGTACGCACACCGCAGGGCGAAGGCCGCAGCGGCGCGGCCTTGCGGATTCGCGCTTCGATCAGTGGCGTGGTCGAGAATACCGAACGGCAGCCGCTGAAAGATGTCATCGTGCGCGTGCGCCAGGCCAATGTGAGCACGGGCTTGTCCGGCTCGTTTGTGCTGCCCGACCCGCAAGGCTCGGCGCTCGGCGCGATTGTCGAAGTGGATGGCAGCAAACTCCCCGTCAGCCCGCCGTTTGGGAAAGTCAGTTTCCTTTTGCCGTTCACCGCCAACCGCGACAATCAGGTGGCGCGCCCGATCACGTTGCAACAAACCTACGGCGCATCGGCACAGGTCGGCGGACAGAATGTGCAGAATGGCGATGAGGATGAAATCACGCTGACGGTGCCCGCGTATGCGCCTAACGAGACTGAGCAAACACCGCCGCAAATTCAAACCGGTGAAGTGACCTTGGGCTTGCCGGTCGGGATGCGCTTTCAATTTCCCGATGGCGCAACGGGCGGCATGTTGACGCTGACCCAAATCGAAAAGAGTCGCACGCCCGTCAGTTTGCCCAATGGCGTTTTCAGTTCGACCATCATCCAGATCACGCCCTTCGGCACAAAGTTCACGCCGGGCGCGCGCCTGACCTTTCCCAATGCGGACGGCTTCGCGGCAGGCGCGACCGTGCGGCTTTACCGGCTGGATCAAACTGCCGACAGCGCGACGCTAGGCCGGTTCATTGATTCGGGTGCGGCCATGGTCTCGACCGATGGCAAACAAATCCTCACGCCGAATGGGACGGTGCCAGAGGCCACGTACTATTTCGCCGCGCTCGCGCGCACGACCACCACTGTCACCGGGCGCGTACTCGACAGCGACCGCACTCCGGCACGCCGCGCGTTGGTGCGCGTGCGCGGGCAGGAAGATTTCACTGACGGCAATGGCGGCTTTGTGCTGCGCAATGTGCCGGTCGCCTCCGGCAACGACGTGCTCACGGTCGAAGCCAGTTTTGTGCGGCCCAACTTCCGCGTTGATCGCACCGAGAGCAATCGCACCGTCGCCATTGCGGGTGGCATCACCGACGTAGGCACACTGACCTTGCCCGCCGCGACGAGCAATCAGCCGCCTTACATATTGATTCCGCCTGAATTGACTTTGATCGCCGGAACGACACGCGATGTCATTTTCGTCGCCGCCGACCCTGACAGTGAACAGCCAGTGCAGGTTATCTTTAGCGGACCATCATTTGTCAGATTGCAGCCCGATAATCGCACCTTACGTTTTTCGCCGGGCGTGAATGATGTGGGCTTGCACGGAATTTCCCTAACTGTCACCGACGCAAGCGGCGCGGGGTCAGCCGCCACCTTCCTTCTCACTGTTGTACGCGGAACTAATCAAGCGCCCGTCTTAAGCGTACCCGGCGCGCAAACCGTCCAACCAGGCCAACCCCTGAATTTCACCGTTTCAGCGACCGATGCGGACGCTGGGCAAACGCTGGTGTATACGGCCAGCAATCTGCCTGCGGGCGCTTCGTTCACTGCCGCGACGCGCCAATTCAGTTGGACGCCCGCCGCGACGCAAACCGGCAATTTCACCGTCACGTTCACCGTGACTGACAACGGCACGCCGCCGCTGAGCGATTCAAAACAGGTGGCGATCACCGTGGCGTCAACAGCCACGACCGGCACAGTGACCGGCACCGTGCGCAATGCCGCCACCGGGCAACCACTCGCGGGCGCAGTGATTGGCATCGCCAATTCGTCGTTGAGCGCGACTTCGGCGGCCACGGGCGCTTACACATTGAGCAACGTGCAGCCCGGCGCGCGCACGTTGACGGCAACGGCGACAGGCTTTGCGGCGACGCAACTGGCAATCACGGTCGTGGCGGGGCAAACGCTGACGCAAAACATTTCGCTCTCGCCCACCTTGGCCACCGGCCAGTTGCGCATCACGGTCAACTGGACGAAAGACGCGAATGGCGCGCCCGATGATTTGGACGCGCATCTTTACGGCCCGGCTGGCGCCGACCAATGCTTCCACGTTTACTGGGATGACACCGGCAGTCTGACCGCCGCGCCGTTCGCTTCGCTGGAAGTAGACAACATCGAACTGGCGGGACATCCACCGACCGAGACTGTGCGGATTGCGCAACAGACGCCGGGCATCTATCGCTTTTTCATCAACGATTACGGAAGCGAATTCCCCGACGGCATCGCGCGTTCGCGCGCCACGGTGCAGATTTTTGGCAGCAGCGGCTTGCTGCGCAGCTATGTGGCGCCGAGCGGCGCGGGCGAGTTCTGGCACGTGTTTGAATTGAACGGCCAAACCGGCGCGCTCACCGACATCAATCAACTCGCCGCTGAACCGCCCACATTCACCTGCGGCAACAACGCCAGCGTCGTCGTGGTGGATCACCGCACCAGCGCGGGCCCTATCCCCGCCAACTGCGTGGCACCGGCAGCGAAAACCAGTTACCTGATTACCGACGCACTGGTCTATCAATGGACGAGCATCACCGGCGCAACCAGCGGCGACACCGTGCGTTGGGATTTCATCCAACCCAGCGGCGCCGTGAATTTCACGCGCAGCTTTCCCTTGACGCTCAGCGGTGGGGTTTGCTTTTGGCAGGGAATGAATATCGCTGGTGATACGGCCGCTGCGTTACCGGGTAACTGGCAAGCACGGGTTTATTACAAAGACGTCTTGATCGCGACGGACAACTTTACGATCAATCGAGCGAGCGCTGCTGAGGTGTATCGGCGTTTGTCCAATAAGGGCGTGGGCAAACGCCACCGCGCACCGTAGTTGCAGCAATACACAACGGGGAGCGTGGGCGACCTGAGCCTTGGAGTTAGAGCGGTTTGCAATTGAGTGTACGGGAGGACGCGCAGCGCCGGGACGGTACCGCGCGCGTGAGCAAGCGGCGCGTCAACCTATCGCGCAGTGGTTCAAAGGCGCGGTCTCCGCTTGCTCAC
>JANOWX010001086.1:0-6194 GCA_031418175.1 Acidobacteriota bacterium
TTTGACCAAGCCTTGTCATCGAATCCAGCCTTATCCCAGCCAGTCATTTCGCGCCGCGCGTCGTAAATTTCGCCATCCAGTATATCTGCCGCGCGAATCGGCCCCTCGCGCGTCACGCGCCAACTGGCGTCAGTCGCAATGCGTTCGGTCTGGCCGTTCGTCAATTCGATTTCCAACTGCGCCAGCAAACGCGGATGAATGCCGTAAGTGTTGCGCGCCTGTTTGATCAGAATCTCTGCCAACCCAATCTTGCCCGCGTACCAGCCATCGCCCAGCAGCGCGCCGATGGCATTCGCACCCGGTTTGAGCAGGGAAGTCACGTCGTAAGCCTGATACTGCGTGCGCGTGTGATAGTCGGTGAATTCGGGCGCGAGAATCTGATCGCCGACGCGCTGGCCGTTCAACCGCAAATCATAAACACCGAGCGCAGTGGCATACAGAATCGCGCGTTTCACTTTTAAGTCATCCGGCTTGCTTGCCGCTACAACCGCTGGACGGCGGCCTCGCGCGGGTCTGCGATTTGCAACTGGCGCAGTCGCCGCCACTACCGGCGCTTCCGGCAATTTGAATTCGCGCCGCAACATCACTGCCGTCACGTCTTCGACCGAAGCGCCCGCCGCGCCGATCCATTGCGCCGACCAATCAGCTTGCGCGAGCAAGCCCATCGCCCAACGCGCCGGCTTGCTCCACGCCGAAACCTTGCCGTCCTGATCCCACACGCGCACCTTCCAAAACACCTGCTGGCGCGAAACGAGCGGCAAGCCTTTGTATTCAAGCTGAATCGTCTGATTGCCCGCGACCTTGCCCGTATCCCACAGATCGCCTTTGTCAGCCGCCAATCGCTCGGCGCTGCTCGCGGCCAGAATGTGATAGGCCGTTTGTTTGGCTCCGCGCACATTGCTCTCGACAATCCAACTCAAACGCGGCGTGCGCGTCTCAATCGCCAAAGGCTCGGTCAGGTATTCGCAACGCAACGCGGTGGCATTGAGCGAACCTACGGGCACAGGCGTTGGCTCAGGCGCTTTGACCGCCGGTGTGGCTGCCGGTTTTGGAGCAGGTTTGGCGGGCTTTTTCTTTTGCGCCAGGCCGTTGCCGTTGAACAGCGCCAGCGTGAGAACGAACAACGTAAGCAGTCGTATTTTTCGGGGCATAGTTTTCCTTGGCGTGATATTTCAGGCGCTGCTCAACGCTTTGCCAATTGCGCCACGACTTCCAGCGTCGCATCAATCTCCGCCGGGCTGTTGTAAATGTGCGAAGTCTGGCGCACCGCCGTCCCGCCCTGCGACCGCACGCGAATCTTTTTGCGCGCCCACAACTCATCCATCAACTTCGTGCCTTCAATTTTATCCACGCCGTAATTGACGATGGAGCAAGCCAGCGCCGGATGGGTCGGCGAGAAAATGGTCACGCCTTTGATCTGTTGCAAGCCCGCGCGCAACCGATTCGCCAGTTCCGCAATGCGTTGCAGACAGCGTTCAGAACCGATGCGATTGTGGAAGTCCAAGCCCGCTTCCAACCCAACCAGATTCGACAGATTGCCCGTGCCGAATTGCATCAGCCGGAAGATGCCATCTTCCGCTTTGTAATTGTCCCAGTTGCCGCTGGCGATGGTGGCCCACACGTCTTTCATCCGCGCCTCGCGCACATAAAGCAAGCCGTTGCCCGGCGGCGCGAACAGCCATTTGTGCGGGCTGGAGGCATAAGCATCGCAACCGATCTCTTTGACATTCACCGGAATCTGGCCGACCGCCTGTGCTCCATCTACCAGCGTGAACAAGTTGTGCTCGCGGCCCAACGCGCAAAGCTGGCGTACCGGCAGCACGATGCCGTATTTCGAGGTGATGTGCGGCACGGCGATGACCCGCGTGCGCGGCGTGATGGCGGCGGCGAAGCTCTTGACGATAGCCTCAGCATCATTCGCCGGAATCGCAATCGGAATCTTTTTGACCACGATGCCGTAGCGTTTCGCCCGCAAATCCCAACCACCCTGCCCGCCCGCATGCTCCTGATCGGTGAGCAACACTTCGTCGCCCGCCTGCAAATCCAACCCATTCGCAATCTGGCTGATCGCCACCGTCGCGTTTTGCACCAGCGCAATCTCGCGCCCGCTGGCCCCTTCTGCATGGATCAACGAGCCGAGCTTGGCGCGAATGTCTTCGTACTTGCGATAGCCGCTGATGTATTCGACGTGCTCAGGCCGGTAATCGAAATGCGCAATTGTGCGCTCGTTCTCGCGCATGTGGTTGATGACGGTGTCTACGACCTGCCGCGGCCGCGCGCCCAGCGTACCCGTGTTGAAATAGGCTTCGTCAGCGGGAATGGGGAACTGCTGGCGCAACCAGCGCCAATAGTTCGGATCATTCGCGCGCGGCCAGTTCGGTGAATCGGCGAAGGCAGCCGCTGCGCGCCCACTGGCAAACGGCAACCAGCCGAAGGCGGACAGGGCCTGGAAAAAACGGCGGCGATGGATCATCAGTAGCTCCTTTGCAGCACAAGCAATGTTGTTGATGTTGAGCGTGGATTGCGCGTCGCCCGGCAACGCGAGACGCGCGCATTGTCTAGCAAGCCTCGCGCGATGTCACGCCCGCCACAGTACTTTGCCGGGCCAGCTTTGCCGTGCAACAGAGGCGATGCTATGCTGCGCGCCGCAGCCAGCCCGCGAAGTATTCAGGCGCCTGCACCTCTTGACCAACACAACGAACAACCGCCTGCGCCGTACAGGCAACGCCCCGACCGGTTTTATTTCGATTCGGTAAAACGCGATGGCCTATCTGCCCGGTTTTGAACACGACATCTTGATCAGTTATGCGCACCTGGATGAGAGTGCGGATACTGATAACTGGGTGTCGAAATTTCATGCCCGGTTAGAGGCTGAACTGAAACGTGTGGCCGGACGTGAGTTGAACATCTGGCGCGATCTGCGGCTGGAAGGCGGGCAGATGTTCGATCAAACCATCAAGACAGCCATTGAACGCGCCGGGGTAATGCTGTCCCTCAACTCGTATGCCTACAAAGACTCCACCTATTGCCAACAGGAAGTGCATTGGTTTTGTGACAAGGCGAAGCAGCAAGCCTTGGATGGCTGGGGCCTGCTGATTGGCGACCGCAAGCGCGTGCAAAACGTGCTGCTCAACAATCTGCCAGAGGGCGAATGGAATCCGGCCTTTAGCGGAGCCTCTGGTTATCCATTTTATGAACGCGTGCCGGGCGATGATGTCGCCTTGGCCTGCGACCCGTTGTCGGAGCAATTCAAATTGCAAATCCGCGATCTGACCCGTGACTTGTTCAAGGCGCTGCGGTCATTCAAACAAGAAATTCTGAATAAACAACCCATCGAGCCAACGCCGCACCCATCAATTGGCAATGGTGGCAACGGCGGCAATGGCGGCAACGGCAAGACTGTGCAACTGCCCAGCGTGCTGCTCGACACGCATATGAAAGACGATGATTACGCCATCGGTGTGCATCAGGCGTTGCGCTCGCTCAATGTCAAAGCCTTTTTCAACCAGAGCGAAGATGATCCGGGCGCGAACGTCCGCATTCTCGAATCGCATTTGAAGCGGCTGGGCCGGATGATCATAGTCTTCGGCAAGGTGCAGGAAAGCTGGGTCTTCAACCGGCTCAGCATGGCTTCCGAAATCGCCAACCGCGAGCAGACCCGGCTGAAGCTCGGCATCTATTACGCGCCGCAACGCAGCAAAGGCAATGGCGGCCAGTTCCGCATGGGGTCGCTGACGGTTTATGAATTGGATGACGCCGATTTGCGCGATCTACACGCTTTGGAGCCGTTGTTGAGCGAAGTCTGAAAAGTTTGAATGCGCCCTTCACTTCTTGAATTGAACCGGCTTCTGCGCCGCGTTAGCGGCAGCTTGAATTTAGCCGTGGGTTTCAACCCACGGTGGCCGATGAAAAAATCGCGCGTCGCGTCAGCGACGCCTGAAATCAATTGAATTCAAACGTCGCTGACGCGACGTGACTGCGCAATGGCACTCTCCCGTGGGTTGAAACCCCACGGCTAAATTCAACCGCCGCGCTGCGGCGAAGAATTTCAGTCGTTACAAGAAAGAGTCCCGCCAGTTGCAACAACGCGATGCAACTAAGTCTGCCTTCCATTTTGGAAATCGCCCAAGCCGGAACGTTCGGGCTGAAGCTCCCGGCGCTCCCGGCTTCGCCCTACGTGGGATTGCGCCCGTTCAACAGCGATGAGGCCTTGCTCTTTTTTGGGCGTGGGCAACAGACCATCGAATTGTTGCAACAGCTTCATCGCACGCATTTCGTCGGCATCGTCGGCAGTTCCGGTTGCGGCAAATCTTCGCTGGTGCGCGCCGGATTGATCCCAAAACTCAAGGCCGGGTTTCTGGTCGAAGAGCACGATCAATGGCTGATTGCGACGTTGAAGCCGGGCGATGCGCCGCTCGAACATTTGGCCGAGGCCTTGCAACAAGCTTGCGGCAGCGAAAGCCTGACGGATGCGATCAATCATGCCGATGCGCCAAAATTGCTTGCACAGTTAGCGCCCGCTTTGGACGCGGCAGACGCCAACCTGTTGTTGCTGGTTGACCAGTTTGAAGAGTTGTTTCGCTTCGGGCTGGAATCGGGCAAGGCTGAGAATCGCGCCGCTGCCACGCGCTTCGTTGATTTGTTGCTGGCCCTGACTGTGCAGCGCCAGTTGCCGGTGTATGTCGTGCTGACGATGCGGTCGGATTTCCTCGGCGATTGCGACAACTTTTTTGGCCTGCCCGAAGCCTTGAATCGCAGCCAATATCTGGTGCCGCGGCTGACGCGCGAGCAATTGCGCCAGTCTATCGAAGGCCCGTTGCATTTGTTTGGCGCGCGAATGTCGCCACAGTTATTGAACCGAATCCTGATGGATATTGGCGACCAGTCCGACCAGTTGCCTGTGTTGCAGCACGCGTTGATGCGCACGTGGGAATGGTGGGAATTTGAAAATGCCCGGCGCGGTGATCTTGAGCTTGACCTGCCGCATTACGAAGCCGCTGGCACGATCACCGATGCGCTATCGAAAGATGCCGATGCCGCCCTGGCAGCGATGTCGGACGAGCAACGACAGATCACCGAGCGCATCTTCCGCACCTTGACCGACACCGACGAAAACAACCGCCGCATCCGCCGCCCGGCGCGTATGAGTGAACTCTGCGCCAGCGCGGCAGCCGACCACGAAACGGTGTGGCAGATCATCAAACGCTTCAGCGATAACCCGCGCTCTTTTCTGACCATCAGCGCAGGGCGTGAACCCGATGATCCGCTGATTGACATCTCGCACGAGAGTTTGATCCGCCAGTGGGGGAAGTTGGGCGAATGGATGGATGCCGAAGACCAAGCGCGCGAGATTTATCTGCGCCTGGCCACCGCAGCACGCCGCCATCAACAGCTTGGCACGCCTTTTTACAGCGGTATTGATCTGGAAGAAGCGTTGAAATGGCGTGATGAGTGTCAGCCGAATGCTGCATGGGGCGAGCGATACAATGCCGATTTCGCACTGGCAATGGAGTTTCTCGCAGAGAGCCAAAAGTCATGGGAGGAGTTTGAGAGATCAATACAAGAATTGGACAGAGAGGAAGAGACGAACCGCAAACGAAAGTTGCGGCGCACGCGCCTGTTTGCTGCTGTGGTGTCAGCGTTGTTAATCGCTGCCATCGGGCTGGCGTGGTATGCCTGGCAGCAAAAGCAACGAGCCGTGGCGCAGGAACAGAAAGCCCAGCAACTCAATTATGTCGCCAATATGAATCTTGCCTACGATGCAAACGAGCGGGGCAACACTGCACGGGTTTATGAATTGCTCGACGCCTTCCTGCCCGGTGTTGACAAAACCGGCTTAGGGGCTTTGCGCGGCTGGGATTGGTATCACCTCTGGCGGCAGCATCATCAGGAATTGGCGACGCTCAAAGGGCACGAGGGGCTTGTCCATGCTGTGGCCTTTGCGCCGGACGGGCAGACGCTGGCGAGCGCGAGTTGGGACAAGACGATGAAGTTGTGGTCAGTCACGAGCGGGCAGGTGCTGGTGACGCTCAAAGGGCACGAGGACTATGTCAATGCGGTGGCCTTTGCGCCGGACGGGCATACGCTGGCAAGCGCGAGTAGGGACCAGACAGTGAAGTTGTGGTCGGTCAAGAGGGGGCAAGTGCTGGCGACGCTCAAAGGGCACGAGGGTTCGGTTAATGCGGTGGCCTTTG
>JANOWX010001087.1:0-13591 GCA_031418175.1 Acidobacteriota bacterium
GCTCGAACGTACCAACCGCGCGGGCAAGCAGGTCGAACAGGTCATCAAAGCGCCCGCTGATGTCGTCAACAACGAACTGCCCGGCAACGAAGCTGATCCCAAACCGCAAAAAGTCGTGCGCGTCGAACAGCGCACCGTGCCGCTCAGTTCCATACCCATCGAAGACTTGCCGAAAGTCGTCGAGAACACGCCGCTGCGCCAGGCGCTGAACGTCATTTTCTGGATCGCGACCTTCTTCTCGCTCTGCTCGCTGGTGCTGGTCGCCGTCTTCATCAAAGAGAAAAAGAAGGAAAAGAAAGCGAAGAAGAAAGACAAAGCCGCTGCGCCCACCGGCCAACCGACCGGGATGCTGCACGCACCGCAACAGCAACCCAACGTCTATTCATTCGCGTTGCTGGGTGCGGCGTTGACCGCGCCGGCTTACATGGTCACGGGCGAATTTTTCACCGTGCTGGCGGTCAAACTGGAAGTCACGACGGGCGCGCTCGGCTGGATTAAAGTCATTTCCGAAACGCTGGTGCCGCTGTTCTTCGGCCCTTTCTTCGGCTGGCTGGCGGACCGCCTGGGCGCGGGCAAAGTGATCGCGCTGCGTTCGATCGCCAACCTGGTGACTTCGGCCTTGTTCTGGATCGTGCCCTGGTTTGCGGGCACGGCGCTGCTGGGCCTGTTGCTGGGCTTGGCGCGCGCGATTGACGAGATCGGCAAGGCGGCCTTCAAGCCGACCTGGGGCGCAATCGCGGCCAAGGTGTCGAGTTACAATCTCTCGAACCGCACCAAGACGATGGGCATTCTGGAAGGCGGCGTGGATGCTTCCGACCTGGCTTTCCCGCCGCTGGCGGCGCTGATCTTTCAATACCTATCGCTCGGGCCGTTGATGCTGGTGCGCGCGGGGCTGGCGCTGGTGTCAGAAGTGTACGGGCATTGGCTGATGAAGAAGTACAAGATTTAGCGAGCGCAAGGTTGGGCTGTTTTTCTGGCGCGCCTTTTAGCCGAGTCATTCGCCGCCTCAATCAATGATGCCCGCCAGCTTCAGCACAAAGCCTGGCAACAGCGGCTCGCCGGAAACTTCGTTGGGGTTGTCGAGGATTTCGACGGGCGCGCCGGGGCGGTAAACGTGAACTTTCTTTTCGAGCGGATCAATCAGCCAGCCGAGTTGCGCGCCGTTTTCGACGTACTCATCCATTTTCGCTTGCAGCGGTTTCAAGCGGTCTGTCTTCGAGCGCAATTCGACAACGAAATCGGGGCAGATGCGGGTGAAGGTGTTTTTCTGCTCGGCACTCAAAGCGTGCCAGCGTTCATGGCGAATCCAAGAAACATCGGGCGAGCGTTTGGCCCCATTCGGCAAGGTGAAAACCGAGGACGGAGAAAAGCCCAGCCCCGTCTGATCGGCTTTTACCCAGACGGCAAACTGTCCACTCAATTCAAACTCCCGATTCCCGCCACTGGGGATCATCGGCATCATAATGATCATCTCGCCCTCCTTCGTCATTTCGACCCGCAAATCCGGATTGGCCGCGCAGAATTGCGCAAATTGTTCATCGCTAAACCCGCCGTTCACGTCTTCCAGCCGGAAGACCCAGCCGGGTTCCGCATGGAGAAGCGAGATTGCCGCACCCTCGGATGTACTCCGCATTCGCGTTCTGCCGGTTGCTGCTTTTGCGCTCATTGTGTTCCTCACTTTTGGTTAGTCGAAAATACCCGCCAGCCTCAGCACAAAGCCCTGCAACAATGGGTCGCCGGAAACTTCGCTGGGGTTGTCGAGGATTTCGACAGGCGCGCCAGGGCGGTAAATATGGACTTTCTTTTTGAGCGGATCAATCAGCCAACCGAGTTGCGCGCCGTTCTCCAGATACTCTTCCAGCTTTGCCTGCACTGTTTTCAAGCGGTCGCTGCGCGAGCGCAATTCGACGACGAAGTCGGGGCAGATGGGTGAAAAGGTTTCCTGCTCTTCCAGTGTCAACCCCTCCCAACGCTCCAAGCGAATCCACGAGGCATCGGGCGAACGTTCTGCGCCATTGGGCAGCTTGAATCCAGCCGTGGCGTCAAAGACGATGCCGGAAGCCTCGGTTTCGGCCCAGTTCACCAAACGCGCTGTAAGTTTTGCATTGCGATTTGACCCCACCGGGCCAACGGGCATCATCACAATCATTTCCCCCTCCTTGTTTAGCTCAAGTCTGAGATCAGGATTCTCGGCGGCAAAGGCGGCGAAGTCGGCGGACGTAAAGCGTTCCTCATTGGGCCGCAACACCAGACTGTCAAAACCTTTTGGCAGATAGAATGCTGTTGGTTGGGGCTGTGCTTTAGCGTATTCGACCACGGCGGGCGCAGTACCTGATTGAGTGCTCATCATTTCCTCCTTATGTGCCCGCCATTTTCTACGTCGGGCTGCCGTTAGGCAACGCAAGCTTGGGTATGCCAAACGGAACTGTCAACCAAAGCCACAACGCGCGCCATACCCGCCACGTCGCATCTCTGCTATACTCCCCGCCGCTTTGCCCCCATTGCATCAAGCTGAGGAGACACACCGCCGATGGATACGCGTGGCGAGTTGCACCTGCTGACCGACACTGACGTGAAAATCTTTCCGCTCGAAACGCCGCGCTTCACCGTGGGGCGCGGGACGGAAAATTCGCTCTGTCTGCCGCACGGTGTGGTGTCGCGGGCGCATGCCGAGATCATCCGCCTGGGCGATGATTTCCTGATGCGGGATCTGGGTTCGACCAACGGCAGTTATGTCAATCACGTGCGCGTGGCCGAACAGATGCTCAATGACGGCGATCATTTGCGCTTCGGCCACGGCGGGCCCGAAGTCAATTTCAAGCTGCTCAGCCAAGCCGCCAGCGACGCGCCCACCGATCATTCGCCCAAACATCCGCGCAGCACCACGCAAAGCCTGATTCAATCGCTGTCGGGCCGCATGCTCGACGCCATGCCCGCCGACCCGCGCGAAGAAGCCAATTTGCGTTGCGTCTTGGCCGAACAGCATCTCAACCAGGGCCAGGACACGCGCGCGCTGGAAGTGCTCAACAAATACACCGACCCGGCGACCATCGGCGCGCTGTCGTTGCCGTTTCGCGCGTCGGTGCTGTTGACGCTGGGGCGCACCTATTGCGAGGCCAAGCAGTCCGAGTTGGCGCTGGAAAATTTGCAGCAGAGCCTGAGTTGTTACGGCCAGGTGGCGGATGAGGCGGGCAGCGCCGACGCGCATGCCGCCCTGGCGCGCGCCCTGATCGGCAATGGCTGCTTGTTCGATGCGCGCCAGCATTTACAACAGGCGTTGCTGGCGGCGCGGCGCGCGGGCAATGCGCGCCTGCTGGCCGAATTGCATTACATGCTGGGCCGGGTGGATTGGAAAGAAAGCGATTTTGAAGGCGCGCGCTATCACTGGTTGCGCGCCTCGCGGCTGGCCGAAACGACGACCGATCAGGTCTTGCGCGCGCGCGTCAAAGTGCAAGAGGCCTTTGTGCTCTATGCCGAAGCCAAGCTGAAAGACGCCGTGCCCGTTTATCAGGAAGCCATCCAATTGATTCAAGCCATCGGCAACATCCGGTTATTGCTCAAAGCGCAAAGCGGCCTCTCGCGCGTGTTGACGCGCCTGGGGTCGTGGGGGGCGGCGTTGCGCTTGTTTGAAGAGCGCTTGCAACTGGCGCAGCAAAATAAGCTGGCCAAAGCCGAAGCCGTCGCGTTGACCGACCTGGCCGAATTGAAACTTTACCAAGGCGATCTGATGACGGCTTGGAATGCCATCCAGGCTGCCGTGCAGCGGCATGGCCAGTCAGTGTATGCGCGCACGCAACGCATTCTGGGCCGCGTGCTGATGTCGCGCGGGCAGCGCGCCGAGGCTGTCGAAGCGTTGGAGAAAGGCTTGCAAGTCGCGCGCGAAAAGGGCGCGTTTGAAGAGCAGATTCTGCTCGAACTGGAATTGGCGCTCGTGCATTTGGAAAAAGGCGATCTCAGCAAAGCGCAAACGCGCCTCGAAGCCGCCGAAGCGATCACGACGCTCGACCCCGAACTCGGCTTGGCGGGCCGTGTGCTTTACGTGCGCGGCAGCTTGCACGCCGCGCAACAGCAGGTGGCCGAAGCCAATCGCAGCTTTGCGCAGAGTCTTTCGATCTTTCAAAGCATCGGCGATCAGTTCCGCACGGCCCTGTGCGAGGCAGCGCTCGGCGATTTGCGCGCGCACGTCGGACGGCTGGAATCGGCGCGCGCCCATTTGGAACAGGCCCAAAGCATCTTTGCCAAACTCGGCGCCACCGGCGAAATGCGCCGCGTCGAAGTGCGCCTGGCTGCGGGCGCGCTCGCCAATGTGCAAGGCGCCATGACCCTAGTGGGGCCGGGGGTTTCAAAAACAGCCTATCTGACCATGTCGCGTCCGCTGGCCACGCTGGGGGCGACGGCGATGCTGCCGCTGCCGCAGGTTGTGCTGCTGGCCATCGGCAACGGCGAGTTGGCCAGTTTGCTGGCGCGCGGGTTGGAAGCCGAAAACTACGTCGTCGAACAGACGCAGGACGGCAAGACCGCCTACGAACAAGTGATAAACAAAGAGCGCAACTTCAGTATGCTGGTGTTGGATGCCTTGCTTGCCAGTAAATCCGGCTTCGATGTCTGCCGCGATCTGCGCAAAGCGAAGCTGGACACCCCCGTCATCCTGCTCGGCGGCCGCCAGGGCATCGAAGACAAAATCGAAGCGCTGCAAGCGGGTGCTGACGATTTCCTGAGCAAACGGAATTTGGTCTTCGAAGAATTACTGGCAAAAATGGAGGCTTTGCTGCGGTAGCCGGGCAACCGACTACCGACTACCGACTACTATGAAGATCATCATCATCGGAGCAGGCCGCGTTGGATTGGGTGCGCTGGGCATTGCGCTGGCGTTGCAGGGGCACGAGCTTGTCTTTGCGGCGCGGCGCGATGAACTCGTCAGTTCGATTGCGCGGCTGGGCTTCGATGTGCTGACCAAAGGCGCGATTGAAACGCGTCTGGAAGTGCGTGGCGTGCGCGCGGTCAAGACGCCCAGCCAGGAATTTGTGCAGGAAGTTTGCAGCGCCGATCAGATTTACACTTCCGTCCGCCCGGACAATCTGCCGTGGGTCGCGCCGCAATTGGCCGAAGCCTTGCTGTACCGCATCAAGTCGGGCGTCAAACAGCCGCTGGATGTGTTCTGTTGTGAGAATTTGAAGAACGCCGGTTCGCAACTCGAACGGCTGATCTTCACCAACCTGCCGTTCCAGTACGCCCAGGACGTGCAAGATCGCGTCGGCTTCAACGCGGCCATCTCCGACCGCATCGTTTCGTCGCAGGAAGCCGATGAACACGGGCGGCAGGTCATCACGGCGGATGTGTCGGGCGATGTGCTTTTCGACACGCTGCAACTCAAACGCGAGTTCGAAGTCATGCCGCCCTTCAAGGGCCTGGATAACTTTCCCGCCTCGATTGAAGAGAAGCTCTACATCCTGAATTGCGGCCACGCGGTGTGCGCCTATCTAGGCCATCAGAAAGGCTACACCTACGTCCACGAAGCAATGGCGGACAAAGCGATCAACGACGCGGTGATTGGCGCGATGCTCGAATCGCAACGCGCGCTGCATTGCAAACACGGACGCTCGCTGCATTACGCCGGGATGATCAACGAGATTCTGGCCAGTTTTTGCAACGCCGCATTGATGGACACCATCGCCCGCGTGGGCCGCGACCCGGTGCGCAAACTGCAAGCCGAAGACCGGCTGATCGGCCCGGTCAAACTGGCTTACCGCTACGGCATTGAGCCAACCCATCTGATCAAAGGCTGCGCCGCCGCGTTTGCCTTCAATCCGGCGGGCGACCCGCAGGCCGGCGAATTGCACAAGCTGGTTAACGAAAAGGGGATCGAACAGGCGCTCGATTACATCTCGCAATTGCGCCCGTGGAATCCCATCGCGCAAATGATCCGCAAAGAGTTCAAGCAACAAACACAGCCGGCTTAAGGCCAATGAGATTGTGCTAGCAAATGCTGAACCCATCTGGATAAACAAAAAAAAAGCCACCCGTTTTACCGGGTGGCTTTTTAAAGCGTAGCGCGCGAGCCGAGCCTTACCATCTGTTGCGGCTGCTGCTGTATTGCCGGAAGCTCTCAAAGAAACCCCGGCGGAAGCCTGCACGATACGGCTGGCTCCCTTTCTGGAAGTGGCTTGAGTTGTTCGGGTCAGCGCGCCGATTGCTCTGGGCGTCTTCCCGGCCACGCCGCAGCCCATCGCGATAGCCTTTTTGCTCTTCGCTGCTGTAGCCGTAGTTCCCGTTGTTCCCGTAATAGCCATCATTCCCGTAGTAGCCATCATTCCCGTAGTAGCCATCAGTCCCGTAGCCGCGATGGTCATTGCGACGATTGTTTTCGTAACGGTCATCTACGCCATTCCGATTGCGGTCGGCATTGCGGTTGTTCTCATACCGGTCATCCACGCCATTCCGATTGCGATCTACTTGGCCGTTTTGCCGCTGATTCCAGCGGTCATCCTGACCATCATTCCGGCGGTTTTGACCATTGCGCCCATCTTGTGCCTGCACGCTGGATAAGTTCGACAGGCCAGGTGCAACTACCAGACCCAGGCCAAACGCCGTGGTAAACGCGAATCTCTTTAGGTTTTGAATGTTCATCATCTTGCTACCCCTGTGGTGTATCAGCGTGCGTAATTGCAACCGATAACCTGTTCCCTTTCGCGGGGCAGTAACGCATTTGCGGGGCCACAGTTGAATCGAATCGTTAAGTGCTGCGCTTAATCATAATGCGGTCTTAGCGGAGGGCGGGTGTGGCGAAACTTACGCGCTCGGCATCCTGAAACGTCTAGTCTTAACACCATACGAGTGGAAACGATCTCGGCGCGTGTTGCAGCGCCAGCTTGCAGGGGTGACCGTCTCTACGCGCAGTCTCCGTATTGAATGATGAGGCGTTTGTGACTGGGAGCAGTTGGAAAGCTGGCTGCGATAATAAACAGGTTGGCCCGGCGTATTTGCAAAACGCCGGGCCAACCTGTTTTGAAAATGGGCTTGGCTGGACTCGAACCAGCGGCCTACTGCTTAGGAGGCAGTCGCTCTATCCACCTGAGCTACAAGCCCGTGCTGCCAAAATTACGAAGCGTATCTTAACAGCGAGAAGACGTCATAACCAGCCAGCCGCGCGCGGCCCGGCAAAAATTCCAGTTCGACCATAAACGACAGGCCGACGACGTTGCCGCCGAGTTTCTCGACCAGTTGGGTGACGGCTTTGGCGGTGCCGCCTGTGGCGAGCAGGTCGTCTACGATAATGACGTTGTGGCCCTTGCCGACGGCGTCTTTATGGATTTCCAGCGTGTCGGTGCCGTATTCCAATTCATAACTGACGCTCTCTGTTTCCGCCGGCAGCTTTTTTGGTTTGCGCACCGGCACGAAGCCCGCGCCGAGTTGCGCGGCGATGTAAGGCGCAAAGATGAAGCCGCGCGATTCGATGCCGATGACTGTGTCAATCGCGTGGCCGCGGTATTTGGCCGTCATTTGATCGAGCGCGGTTTTCAGACCCGTTGGATGTTTGAGCAGCGTGGTGATGTCGTAAAACAAAATGCCGGGTTTGGGAAAGTCCGGGACTTCGCGGATCAGGGCTTTCAGTTCTTGTTCGATGGCAGGATCAACAGCGGACATGAATTGGGAATCTCCTTTGGGAAAGTCGGGGGAAGTCTAGTGAAGTCTTGAAGGGTCGGGGAAGTCTAGGAAAGTTCGGAACTTTGTTCCAATTGACCCATCACGACTTTACTAAATCAGAACAACCAAGAGTAGGACAGACTTTAGTCTGTCCTACTGTCCCAATCATGTGTGGTCTGATTTAGACTTGCTTAAACTTTTCTGGACTTCCCAGACTTCCTCAATGGTCAATGCGGAAGTCACAATAGCGGCCCGTGACGAGCAAATCGGTCTCTTCGATGTCAGAGACGACGGCGAATGTCGGGCCGGCCGTCAGGTCGCTTTTGAATTCGTCCATCACGTCGCGCTCGCCTTCGGCCACGACTTCGACGCGGCCATCGGGCAGGTTGCGCACGGTGCCCAGCACCTGATGCCGGGCGGCGGCCCGCATGGCGAAATAGCGATAGCCTACGCCATGCACAGAACCGGAGATGATGAAACGACGCGCGACCATAAATGTGATGAGTGGTTTGAAAGAGGCGTCAAATTAGCCGTCCGCTGCGGGGAAGTCAACTTGCCGAACGATCATCAAGACCGCCACGCGCAGCACGTAGCGCGCAGCCGTCTTCTTAACGCAGCCAAGGTTTTTTACGTGCTCGGATATTGAAACGCCAAGAGCGCCAAGAAGAGTAGGGAAGACTAGCGATTCTGCCTGGCTTTGCTTGAGAGAGCGGTTGGTTAGCGTTGTTCGGTTGTGAGCAAACCAGCGCAAGCCAGCATTCGTTGCGACCAGGTTTCAGCCGCTGTTGATGGCGGGCGCGCGCCTCCGCACCGCCTAATTTCTTACGTCACTTTTCAAATGGTTCCGCCTGGTCTGCCGTGGCCTAGAGAATAATTTGTTTATGTTTAGGCTTCCCGTCAAACATCGGCTACGCCTTGCGCTTTACTGAGCCACTGCCCTTTGCTCAGATTGCGCCGACCGCAACATCATCACTGCCGTGTAGACAACTACAACTAAGACGAGCCAGCGCACGTAGTAAAGATCCATGCTTCCCACAATAAAGGCTGCAATCAATACTGCGGGAATCCCGCCAATTGCCAGGCCTAGAGCTGCGCGTAAGTCGAACTTACCTTTGCGAACAAATTCCGCGCTGCCAATTGGCATCAGGAATGCACACGATCCCATCATGATCGGGAAAGCAGTGCTTTCGACCATTCCGAGAAAGCTAACCAGAATCAAACATGGCGCATAAAGGCCTATGCCAAGTGACATCAATGCCCCAAGAATAAAGTTTCCGATTAAGCCAAGCACAAGCCGGGTCCCTTCTAGCCCGTATGTTCCAGCGCCTTGTGGCGCAATACCGAAAATCTTGAGTAGTAAGAAACCTGCCGCCGCCAGCAAGGCGAGTCCCATGCCAAGCTGAACGTTACGGCGCGACCAGCCAGATACCACACCGGCACCGAGCCACGCGCCGAGGACGGCAGCAATTATCAGCAAGATCAAGGTTTTCATATCAACTTCGACAATCTTGATGTAGATGAAGGCTTGCGCGATGGTTGGCAAAGTATGACCGACGTTGAGCGTGCCGGGGATGACCTCGTCTTTGACCAGTTTCAAAAACTTATAAATCGAAGTCGTCGTGGCGAACGACCCAATGCCTAGCGTGTCGAAGAAATTCGTCAGGAAACCGATGCCCGCGTGCAAGGGCGTGGGCGTGGCCGGTTCATTGTTGTGTTGGCGGCGGATGGCCGAAAGCCAAGTGTACAGATAGAACGCCGCGAACGCTGCGAGCGCGATGAAGAGGTAGGTTTTGATGGTCATGGCCGGGCATACTAGCGCAGGCTTTTGGGAAAGACAAAAATCCTGGGTGCGCAGGCATCCCTGCCTGCGGCGTGGTAGCAGACGGACTGAGGCTGAAAGGGAACCCTCCGGCATTCATCGGTCTGGCGCCAAGACCGCACGCTGGAAGCGCTGCGTACCCAGGTCTTGACTCACTGCCGCGTCTGTTGCAAGTTGGCGGCGGCTCTTACCCCATTCTCAAACACAAACACGGAGCAGATATTTATGCAGTCCCCATCAACACGGTTCGTTCGTCGTTTTCTTCCGATGCTCGCCTTGGCATTTTTCTGCGGCATTACGCTGACCGGCCAGCGCTTGACCTTATTGCCGCTGGCCGAATTCGAGCCGGAAGCCGAAGCCCACGAAGCCAAGCCCGGCGCCGAGGAATGGTTTTATGAACAGCGCGCCTATCCATTGAAGGCCATCCCCGCAGGCGCGCGCTTGCGGGCGTTTGAGCAAGCCGAACGCGAAGAGCGTCGTTTGCGGCCCGGACGGCGCGCCGTGTTGCAAGGCGAGGGTGAAAGCGGCGTGTTGGCTGAACCGGCCTGGCAACCGCTTGGCCCCGCGCCGATCCTGAACGGTTCGACGTTGGCGGCGGGGCGCATGACCGCCGTGGCGTTGGAGCCGGATTACGACGGCGTCAACAACCGCACGCTTTATGCGGGCGCGGCGCACGGCGGCTTGTGGCGTTCGACGGACAATGGCGCGAACTGGACGCCGTTGTTCGATGAGCAAGCGTCGCAGGCCATCGGTTCCATCGTGATTGAGCCGAATAATCCGCAGGTCATTTACGTCGGCACCGGCACAGCCACGCGCTCCATCAGCAGCTATTACGGCGCGGGCCTGCTCAAATCGGTGGATGGCGGCGCGAGTTGGCGGCGGATTACCGGCCCCATTTCGACGCGCGCGCCGCTGCAACCGGCCTTCATAATGGCGAGCATCCCGCGCATCGTGCTTGATCCCAACAACACTTCGACGATCTATTTGTGCACGGTGAACGGCAGCATCACCTCGGCTACCGGTTCGAGCGGTTCGGTTCCACTGGGGCAGCGCGGCGTCTGGAAATCAACCGACGCGGGCGAAACCTGGCGCAACCTCGATCCGCTCAATAACGGCGGCGCGACCAACGCGAATGATCTGGTGCTCGATCCGAAAACTGCTGGCTTCGTGCTGACGGCGTTGCAAGCGAACGGTCTGTTTCGTTCGACCGCGAATGGCGAGCCGGGGACTTGGGAACGGCTGAGCGGTTTGCCCAATGCGGGCACGTTTGGCCGGGTCGCGCTGGCGCCGGGGCCGCCGCTGGCACCCGCGACCAACACAACGTTTTACGCACTCTTCGCGCTCAACGCCAATCCGCAGATCGCGCTTTATCGTTCGACCGACAACGGCACGACCTGGCAGCAATTGACCGTGCCGACAGACGTGGCGCAGCCCTTTCACAATCTGGTGCTGACCGTTGATCCGCAGGACGCCAACCTGGTTTACCTGGGCGAAGTGCAACTGCATCGCAGCACCGACGGCGGTCAGACCTGGGCGCGCATCACCACGGGCGACGGCAGCGGTGCGTTGCACGTAGATCAACAGGCCTTCGTCATCAACCCGCGCAACCGCAACCAAATCGTGCTCGGCAACGACGGCGGCGTCTGGCGGTCAGAGAATGCGACGGCTTCGGCGATGCGCTGGGAGAACCTGAATCGCACGCTCAACACGGTGCAGTTTCAAGGGTTGGCGCTGCATCCGGCTGATCCTAACTTCCTGCTCGGCGGCACACAGGATAACGGTTCGTTGCGTTTCACCGGAACCCCTGCCTGGGCGGCGGTGGCGGGCGGCGATGGTGGCGCGGCGTTGATTGACCAATCCAACCCGACGACCGTTTATCACAACTTTCAAAGCAGCACGGGCAGCTACGGGCCGCGCGTTTCCTTCAACAGTGGCACGAACTGGACGGACATCGGTTGCCGCAGTTGCACGGCCACGCCGGGCCGGTTGCATCCCAGCGACCGCGTCAATTTTTACGCGCCCTTTGCCGCGCACACAGGCTTCAACACACCGCCCAACGGCAACGTGATTTATTACGGCACGCAGCGCGTTTACCGCAGCGCCGACAATGGCCGCACCTGGACTGGGCTGGGGCCGAGCGCGGACGGTTTCGGCCAGGATCTGTCGCGCGGCACTTCGACGGTTTCAGCCATCGCCGCGCATCCCACGTTGGACAATGCCGTCGCGCCGCCCGGCGAAATCGTTTGGGTGGGGACGACGGACGGCCTGATTCGCGTTGCGACCGACGCGGGCAAACTGGCCGAGGCGGTCTTCACCAACGTCACCAAAGCGCCGCTGCCCAACCGCTTCGTCACCGATTTCGCGCTTGACCCCGCCGACACGCGGCGCGCGTTCGCGAGTTATTCCGGCTTCGATCTGAGCACGCCGACGACACTCGGCCACGTCTTTGTCACCGAAGATCGCGGCGAAACCTGGCGCAACGTCAGCGGCAATCTGCCCGATGTGCCAGTGCTGGCGCTGGCGCTCGATCCCCAGTTGCCGGGGACGATCTATGCGGGCACTGACCTGGGCGTTTTTCGCACGGTGGATGGCGGCGCGACGTGGCTGCGCTTCGGCACGGGCATTCCGAATACGTCGGTGTTTATCCTGCGCTATCACGCGGCGACCCGCAGCCTGGTGGCAGCCACACACGGGCGTGGAGCCTTCCGTTTGAATCTGCCGCGCGCGTTGGTGACCGTATCGGCGGCCAGTTTCACGCGCACGGCGCTGGCGGTCGAAGGCATCGTGGCGGCCTTTGGCTCGCGGTTGGCGACGGGCAGCGCCGCCGCTAATTCAATCCCGCTGCCCACCGAATTGGCGGGCACGCGCGTGCTGGTCAGAGATGCCAACGGCGTCGAACGCCCCGCGCCGCTTTTCTTTGTGTCGCCAGAGCAAATCAACTATCAAATTCCCGCCGACACCGCGCCCGGCCTGGTCGAAGTGACGGTGCTGAGCAGCGACGGCACAATTTCTGGCGCGGGCGAAGCCGTGCGCAACGTCGCCCCGACGCTCTTCACCGCGAATTCAAACGGGCGCGGCGTGCCGGCTGGGTACGGCGTGCGCGTGCGTGGCGGTGAGCAAACGGTTATCCAGCTTGCGGCGCTGGTGCCGACCGCGACGCCGCCGTTACAGCCAGCCGAGCTTGACCTGGGGCCGGAAGGCGATCAGGTTGTGCTGGTGCTGTTTGGCACGGGCTTGCGGCGGCGGCCTGATTTGTCGGGCGTTGACGTGAGCATCGGCGGCGTCAAAGTCCCCGCGCAATACGCGGGCGAAGTCGCGGGGCTGGTGGGCCTGGATCAACTCAACTTCGGCGTGCCGCGCAGCCTGATTGGCAGGGGCGAGGTGGATGTCGTGGTGAATGCGAGCGGCGTGGCGGGAAATACGGTGCGCGTGCGCATCAAATAGTTTTTGGTTCCACCTCGTTGTGGAGCGGGTGAGGCGCTCAACGGCCCGCTCCATTTTTTCGGACACGGTCTTGCGATTTTTGGACGCGGGGCGGCGGTTTCTCTGCAACGGGTTCCCGTCGCCACAATTTAATTGCGGCCAGCCAAACAATTAGCCAAAAACTTGCATTTGCCTGCCTGTTGGACTATTACTTGCTTGCCTGCTGGTTCATCCTGAATCGCAGCATTAACTGGCAATTCAACTCATTAATATCCGCGCCGCCCGGCGGTAATGACTGTCTGACCGCGAACCGGCTGCGCGCCCCTGAAATTACCCACGCGGGAGGAACTATGACACAACGTACTTTCTGGCAAGCAAGCTGGTTGATCCTGTTTAGCATTTTCTGGTTGACGGTATCCGCCTCCGCCCAAACCGCCACCGGCCGCATCGTCGGTACCGTCCAGGACGAGTCGGGGGCCGTCGTTCCGAATGCGACTGTCACGGCACTCAACGAGGCGACCGGCATCAGCTACAAGACGGCCTCCAGCGAGACGGGCAATTATTCGTTTGAAGCCCTGTTGCCCGGCAGCTACACGCTGACGGCAGAGGCGGCGAGCTTCAAAAAATACTCCACCACCAAAAACATTCTGACGGCCAATGACACGGTGACGATCAAACTGGTTATGTCGGCGGGCGCCATCAGCG
>JANOWX010001088.1:0-3444 GCA_031418175.1 Acidobacteriota bacterium
GCGCCTCCGGCGCAAAATACTGTCAAACAGTTCCATTTCATTTCGACCGCGTAACATCAGTTATTCATTCTCGGAAATTGAAACGCCAAGACGCCAAGAGCGCCAAGCAGAACCAGGGGTACCAGCGCATCCGCTTGGCGAACTTGGCGAACTTGGCGAACTTGGCGAACTTGGCGTTAAAGCCCGTTGGTTTAGTTTGAGAATGAATAGACGCTGCCCCCCAATCCCAGCCAGCTTGGCAGGCCAAAACGTTCGGCCCTGGCCGCCCCACTCGCAGGACGGGCGCCGTTTACCAAGGTCTGCCTGCGCGCGTAAGCACGGACTCCCCCACCCCCACGAGGATCCGTGCTTACGCGCAAACCTGCCCGGCGGCTTTGCGCTAGCGAATTTGTCCGTCAAGGTGCAAAATGCGCGCATTCACTGCGACGAACTACTATACAAATTGAGTTCACCCAACTTCAGGCCAAGGTAAGAAAGTGAGAGAGCTATGACAGACACTGCAAATCGCCTTCTATTTTCGCTCCTATTCAGTTTGGGCTGGCTGCTTTGCGCAGCGGCTCAGGCACAAACCAATCCAAACCAATCCAATCCGGCGCCAAGCGGCAACGCCAGTGCGCAAGAGCGCGTCATTCGGGAGACGCGCGAACAGAGCGCCGAAGTGCAAAAGCTGATGGCTGCCG
Organism: Acidobacteriota bacterium; assembly: GCA_031418175.1. GTDB lineage: Bacteria > Acidobacteriota > Blastocatellia > RBC074 > RBC074 > JACPYM01. The sequence continues at coordinate 681 of JANOWX010001088.1, forward strand.
GCAAGTATGCCGAAGCCCAGCCGTTGGCGGAAAAAATCCTGGCCGCGCGTGAACAGGCGCTGGGGCCGGAGCACGCCGAAGTCGCCAGCACGCTGACGCAGTTGGCCACGATTTACCGCAACCGGGCTGATTTCGGGAAAGCTGAGTCAACCAATCAGCGCGCGTTGGCAATTGCGGAAAAACTGCCCGCGCCGGGGCATCCTGAGTTGGGCCAGATACTCAACGAGATGGGCACGCTCTATGCGGTCAGGGCCGACTACGTCAAGGCGGAGCCGCTCTTTCAACGCGCGGTGGGCGTTTGGGAACAGGCGCTGGGGCCAAATCATCCGACCGTCGCGCGGGGGTTGAACAATCTTGCCAATGTTTACGGCGCCCGCCGCGACCGCGCCAAAGCCGAACCGCTGCTACGGCGCGCCCTGGAAATCAGGGAACGGGCCTTGGGGCCCGATCATTCCGAGGTAACCTCGACGCTAATCGGTCTCGGTAATCTCAATTTCAACGATGACAACTTTGACGGGGCAGAGCCTTACTACCAACGCGCGTTGCAACTTTTGGACAAGCTGGCGGGCCAGGCGAATCCGACCCAGCACGCGCTGGTACTAAATAATCTCGCCGCTGTCTACGCCAGCAAAGGCGATTTAACGCAGGCAGAGACCTTGCATCGCCGGGTGCTGGCGATTCGTGAAAAGGCGCTAGGGGCTGAGCACCCGCAAACCTTGACGACACTCAACAACATTGCCGCGCTGCGGGCGGATCAGGGCGATTTCGAAAAGGCCGAGCAAATGCAGCAAAGCGCGTTGTCGCTGACGGAAAAAGTGCTTGGCCCGGAGCATCCGGACGTGGCACTGACGCTCCAAAGCCTTGCGCGCGACTACACCGCAATGGGCGCTTGGGAGCGCGCGATCACAACGATGTCGCGCGCCGTCGGCGTCACCGAACGTAACATCGCGCATAATCTCGCGGCTGGCTCCGAACGCCAAAAGCTGGCCTACCTCAGCACGGCGGCCAAAGAGACCGACCGGACAATCTCGTTGAACATTCGTTCCGCTCCTCGTGATCCGGCCGCCCGCCAGCTAGCCTTAACCACCATCCTGCAACGCAAAGGACGCGCGCTCGACGCCATGGTTGACAGTCTCTCCGCGCTGCGGCGGCGTGCCACGCCGGAAGACCGGGCGTTACTTGATCAATTAAAGAACACGCGCACCGAGCTTGCCCGATTGGCGCTGGGCGGGCCGCCGCCGCGCACCACCCCCGCTGACCACCGCGCCCGCCTCAAGACGCTGGAAGAGCAACGCGAAAAGCTCGAAGACCAGATCAGCCGCCGCAGCGCCGAATTCCGCGCCCAAGCCCAACCCGTCACGCTGGAAGCTGTGCAGGCCGCGCTTCCGCCGGGAGCGGCCTTGGTCGAATATGCGATCTTCCGGCCCTTCAACGCGCGCTTTGCCAAACAGAGCGAAGCTTACGATACACCGCGCTATGTCGCTTACGTGCTCAGCCGCCAGGGCCCCCCGCAAGCGGTCGAACTGGGCGAGAAGCAGGCGATTGACGACGCCATCGAACAGTGGCGCAAAGCCTTGCGCAACCGGCGCGCGCGCGAAGTGAAGAAGTTGGCCCGCGCGGTTGACCGGATTGTGATGCAACCCCTGCGTCCGCTGCTGGGCCGGGCGCGCCATCTGCTCGTAGCGCCCGAAGGCTCGCTCAACCTGATTCCCTTCGGCGCGCTGGTGGACGGGCGCAACGAATACCTGATCAAGCGTTATCAGTTTAGCTACTTGACGAGCGGGCGCGACCTGCTGCGGCTGCGGATCAAACAGCCGAGCCGCCAGAGTGCGTTGATCATCGCCAATCCTGACTTCGGCGAGAGCGCCACCCAGCTTGCGCCCGCCGAACGCATTCTGAAAATCCGGCCCGCTTCGACCGCCGAGGCCGCCAATGGCTCGATCATTTCGGTCGCGTTCTTCCCGGCTTTGCCAGGCACGGCGGGCGAAGCTGCTGCGCTGAAAACGATCCTGCCCGAAGCCGACCTTTATAGCGCCCAACAGGCTTCTGAAACGCAATTAAAGCAGGCCGCCGGGCCTGCCATCCTGCACGTTGCGACGCACGGTTTCTTCTTCGAAGACCCCCCGGCCATGTCTCGGTTGGCGGCCGCCAATTTGCAACTCGACAATCCCTTGTTGCGTTCGGGGCTGGCGCTGGCCGGGGCCAATCTGCTCAAGCGCGGCAGTGCGGACGACGGCATTTTCACGGCGCTCGAAGCCGCCGGTCTCGATCTGTGGGGCACGCGGCTGGTGGTGCTTTCGGCCTGCGACACGGGGGTGGGCGAAGTGAAAAACGGCGAGGGCGTATACGGGCTGCGGCGCGCGCTGGTGCTGGCCGGCAGTGAAACCCAGGTGATGAGCCTGTGGCCGGTTTCTGACGAGGTGACGCGCGATTTGATGATTGATTACTACCGGCGCTTGCGTAAAGGTGCCGGGCGCGGCGCGGCTTTGCATCAAGTGCAATTGCGGCTGCTCGAACGGAGCGAGCGCAAGCCTGGCGTGACTGGGCAAAAACGGCGCGCCCGCGATTTAAGTCACCCATACTACTGGGCCAGTTTCATTCAATCGGGCGAGTGGGCCTCACTGGAAGACCCGCCAACCGGCGCGCCACGCTAGCGCGGCTGGTCCCGCTTCGGTCAAAGCTGGCGTCAGCCAGTCGTCTTATAGCCGTTTGCAGGTGGGTGCAGACTGCGGCACCACACAACGTAGGGGCAGACCTGCGTGTC
>JANOWX010001089.1:0-6258 GCA_031418175.1 Acidobacteriota bacterium
TTCGGCAAATCGGCAATGGCATGCTCAGCAGCGGCCCATTCAACGAAGCGCCGCCCACGCCGCAACAGTTGCGTTGGGATCCGTTGCCGGTGTCGGATGAGCCGCGCGATTTCATTGACGGCCTGATTACGCTGGCGGGCAATGGCGATGTGGGCGCGAATGCGGGCATCGCGGTGCACGTCTACGCTTGTAACCGTTCGATGGCAGGGCGCTATTTTTACAACGCCGATGGCGAGTTGCTGGTCGCGCCGCAACTGGGTGGGTTGCGCTTGCACACCGAATTAGGCGTGCTGGATTGCACGCCGGGTGAAATGGCCGTGTTGCCGCGCGGCGTCAAGTTCCGCGTCGAATTGCTGAACGCCGAAGCGCGCGGTTACGTTTGCGAAAATTACGGCGCGCTGTTGCGGCTGCCTGAACTGGGGCCGATTGGCGCGAACGGCTTGGCGAACGCGCGCGACTTCCTGACGCCGGTGGCGGCGTATGAAGAGGTCGAAGGCGACTTCCGCCTGGTCGCCAAATTTCAGGGCAATTTGTGGGAAGCCGAGCTTGGGCATTCGCCGCTGGATGTGGTCGCATGGCATGGCAACTATGCGCCGTACAAATATGACCTGGCGCGTTTCAATACGATCAACACGGTCAGTTACGATCATCCCGATCCTTCGATTTTTACGGTGCTGACTGCGCCGGCCTCTTTAGGAGTGGCCACGTCGGGCACGGCCAATGTGGATTTCGTGATCTTTCCGCCGCGTTGGATGGTGGCCGAACACACCTTTCGCCCGCCGTGGTTTCATCGCAACGTGATGAGCGAATTCATGGGTTTGGTCTTTGGGCAGTACGACGCCAAACCGTCAGGCTTCGTGCCGGGCGGCGCGAGTTTGCACAATTGCATGGCGGGCCACGGGCCGGATGCCGAAGCCTTTGCGCACGCGAGCAGCGTCGAGTTGCAGCCGGTACGCTACGAAAACACGCTGGCGTTTATGTTTGAATCGAATTGCGTGTTGCGTCCGACGCGCTTTGCGCTGGAAACGGCGGCGTTGCAGGCGGATTATTGGCAGTGTTGGCAGGGTTTGCAGAAGCACTTCAAACAGATTTGACGATGCAGTTTTCACTCAAATACTTATTGCACCGGTTGATTGATTACGCCGGGCTGTTTCCACCCGCCGGTTTGGAGATGGCGGCGGCGGTCAATAACTACGCGGCTTACTACGGCGGCGCGCACGCCTGGATGCTAGGGCGATTTATCGTTCCGGTCAGCCGGCTTGCGGAATTTCGTCAGGCTGCCGCTGGTCTCTTACCAGCTGGCGGTTGGGAGGGCGATGAGTATTGGCGCTTGAGCGCGCTGGCCGGCACTGATCTCGCAGCCGATTTGGAAAGCATCGCAACCTTCAATCAGCATTACGCGAGCTTGCCTTATCCTTATGCGGAGGGGTTAGCCAAGATTGACACGCTTGAAATCAAGGCCGAACAGCCAGCCGAGATCGAAGGGTTGATGAAATTGTTGCCCGCCAAGCTCACGCCTTATTTTGAAATCCCGCTCACCGGCAATCTGCCTGAATTGATCCGCGCCACGGCGGACGCGGGCGCGCGCGCCAAAGTGCGCACGGGCGGCGTGACAGCGGCGGCGTTTCCTTCCGCGCACGATCTGGCGCGCTTCATCGCCGCTTGCGCCAGCGAGGACGTGCCGTTCAAGGCGACGGCGGGCTTGCATCATCCGCTGCGTTCGGTCAACCGGCTGACTTATGCGCCGGACAGCACGACGGCATTGATGTATGGCTTTCTGAATGTCTTCATCGCAGCCAGCTTTGCCCAATTCGGCTTGGAATCTGAACTGCTTGCCGAAGTGCTCGAAGAGCGTTCGCCACAGGCATTTGTATTTGATGGTGGCGGGGTGCGCTGGCGCGGGCATGATTTGGTGCTGGCGCATCTGCGCAATACGCGCAACTTGTTTGCCATGTCTTTCGGCTCGTGTTCATTCACTGAACCCATTGAAGATTTGCAAAAGCTTGGCCTGTTGTAACAAAGCTGTGAGGAAGCCTATGAGCGATGCGATCAACGAAACCCACGATCCCAATTTGCAAAGCTGGGTGGAATCCGCCAACGATCCGGCCACGGACTTCCCGATCCAAAACCTGCCGCTCGGCGTGTTTGTAGAAGACAGCGAAGACCTGCCGCGCCTGGGCGTCGCCATCGGCGATCAGGTGCTTGACCTATCCGCGGTGGCCGAGACGCTCTGGGATGAAAATTTTGACGATGTGATTGCCGACGCCTGCGGTTATGAATCGCTGAGCTACTTGATGCTGTGGGAACCGGCACACTGGTCTGAATTGCGCCGGCGTGTCAGCGAACTGCTGCGCGCGGACAAACGCAACACAAAGCGCTTCCTGATCGAAGGCTGCTTGCTTCCGCAAGCCGAGGTCGAAATGTTGTTGCCGACGGAGATCAAGAACTACACCGATTTTTACGCCTCGATTTACCACGCGACCAATATCGGCAAGCTGTTTCGGCCCGATCAGCCGCTGCTGCCCAATTACAAATGGGTGCCCATCGGCTATCACGGACGTGCCTCTTCGGTCGTCGTCAGCGGCACGCCGGTGCGCCGTCCAGCAGGGCAAACCATGGCGGACAATGCCGACACGCCGGAATTCGGCCCGAGCAAGGTGCTGGATTACGAATTGGAGGTCGGCCTATTCGTCGGCCAAGGCAATGCGCTGGGCACGCCCGTCACGATTGACCAGGCCGAAGAACACATCTTCGGCCTGTGCCTGGTCAACGACTGGTCGGCACGCGACATTCAACGCTGGGAATACCAGCCGCTGGGGCCTTTCCTGTCAAAAAGCTTTGCGACCAGCATCTCGCCGTGGATTGTGACGGCGGAGGCGCTCGCCCCTTTTCGCACGCCCGCCTTTCAACGCGCCGCCGGTGATCCAGCGCCGCTGCCCTACCTCGATTCGCCGCACAATCGCCAACACGGCGGCTTCGACATCCACCTGGAAGTCTTGCTGCAAACGCCGCAAATGCGCGAACGCAACTTGCCGCCGCACCGCTTAAGCCGCAGCAACACGCGCGATCTTTATTGGACGTTGGCGCAGTTGTTGACGCACCACACCGGCAACGGCTGCAACTTGCAACCGGGCGATCTGCTGGCCAGCGGCACCGTGTCGGGCGCGACGAAAGCTGCCTTTGGCTGTTTGCTGGAACTGACAAATCGTGGGGCCGCGCCGGTTGAATTGCCGGACGGTGAGACGCGGCGCTTTTTGCAGGATGGCGATGAAGTGATCTTGCGCGGCTGGTGCGAGAGCGCGGGCTTCCGGCGTATCGGGTTTGGCGAATGCCGCGGCGTGGTGACGCCTGTCGCAAGCTGAAATGATTTCCCGGTTGACCCTGTAACCCTCATTCCGTAAACTCCGCAGCCGTTGCCCCACAGTACTTGCTGATGAGCTTTCCGCGGGCGTTGGAAAGGAAAGCCTCCGCACCAGAAATAATGCTGACCAGTTTGCGTTGCCGTACTCTGAGCTTTGGCCGCCGCGCAAACTGATCTCCACTATCCTCTTCTCTACCTGATCGAAACATCAGCCCCGTTGATGTTGGGTGCCGTTATGTCCAGAGACCTGAGTTTGGTCAAGCTCCGCCGTGTGGATGCGGGTTTGAGAAAATCCCTGACAAAGGTGGCGTTGATCGGGCAATTGTCGAACACGAGCGAGAATTACCTGCGGCTCGCGGCAGAGGTCAGAAAGCTGATCGCGGGCAAGGAAGAATGGCTCTCCGACGTACCCGACGCGGTGCTGCTTGCCTTGATGGTCTTTTGCGCGCGTTATGAGGACACGGCGCTAGAGGGCTATTGGGCGCCGTTTCTGCGCTGCCTCGGCTTGCCAAACGAACCGCGCCTGCAAAATGCTTGCCGCGCGCGGTTCAAAGAGGCGCGAGCGAACCTCTGCCGCTCATACCCTCATCTTTACTTCCCTGCCGAAGGTTACGCCTACGTCACCCCGATTCTCTATCACGCAATTATTCCGCAAGCCTGTGTCCCGGAGATGGCGCAGTTGCTGCGCGGCATCGGCCAAGCTGCGGGTTGGGAAGCGGTGGCGCTGATGGAGTTGGCAGAACTGGAAGCCCAATTGCCAACCGTCGCCAGCCGGATGAAGGCCAGCCGGACGCTGACGCGCTTTATCGTGAATGAAAACTCGCGCCGTTTAGCGGCACGGCTGGTGCACGATCTCTGCGATGCGGCATACCTGCATCAGCGCGGCGAGTGGACGCTAGGGCAAGTCCGTTTTCTTCTGACTGACCATCCTGTGCAGCGCGAGCTTTGGGAAAGAATGATGGATGCGCCGGAAAAGGAAGTGCGCGCAGCCAAGCCGCATGCCTTGTTCGTCATGCCGCGCTGGCAATGGGACATCCGCGCGCGCAGGCTGCGGCTCTTCTTCCCGCGCCAGGTGCTATCCGGCGGCAAACGTCCGGCAGTGCTGGCGATTAAACAGGAACGGTATCCAATTGAAGCCCGCCCGGAAGGCAGCGGCTGGCAAATCGAGCCGCTCTGCCTGGTCAATGTGCCGGTCGCTTGGTCTGCACCTTCGGGTTTTAACGTCGAGATGCGCGCCGACGATGGTCAATGTTTGCGCCATTGGAAAATTACCCCGCCCAGCGACAGCGCGCTGTTCTTCCAACTCAATTCCGCTGGGACGGTAGCGTCTTTCGTGAATCCGGAAAAAGGCTTGACGCCAGGCGAATCGCTCGTGCTGCTGCGCCAGCAATTGCGGCTCTACGACGAAAACGGCGAGGTCGAGCCGAGCTTCCGCGAACGCGTGCCGCAGGGATTTAAGGCTGAGTACCAAGCCATTTTGGTTCAGTTGCAACCACCGGTGCGGGTCTTTGCTGCCAGTGACGACGAGGAGTGGCTGCGGCGCTACTCGCTGCTGGCCGAAAGTGCACCGCCGCTGCGCCACGTCGTTTATTCATGCCGCAGCTATCTCATACCGCGCGCCGCAGGCTTTCTGATCGCAGGCTCTACGACGGAACACACAGGCTTTGAAAAAGCTACGTCGCTAGCGGGCATCGCTTCAATTGTTGAACGCTCTTGTGAGATTGCTCCGTCGTTGGTGGGAAAGCCGCCGATCGAAACGTGGGCGGGGCTGCGGCCTAAAATATGCGCGACGATTGGCCTGTGATCGGATGGGACGCGCGTTATGACGGATTGCTTTACGCCACTGGACATTATCGCAACGGCATTTTGCTTACGCCGATTACCGCTCAAGCCATCAGCGAACTTGTCTTGCGCGGCACATCATCCATCAACCTGTCAGCTTTCAATCCTGCACGTTTCAGCCAGCCTCGCCGATAACGATGAGAGGCGAAAAGCCCTACAGTCACGAGGATAAACGACGCGAGCCGCGCAATCCCTCGATGGCGCGGCTCGTGTGGCAAAGCTAACCCGCCTGAGGTTTTAATTGAACGGCTCGAACTTGATGCGCGTGAAAGTCGTGTTGCCGGGGGGAACTGCAAACACCAGATTGCCGTCGGCACCGAAGATTTCCACTTTATCCATGCCGCTTATTTGATCACCATTCTCATTGAGCATCAGCAAAAGCCGGGCTTTGAGCATCCCTGTATACGCTCCCGTCTCTATGTCGTAATTGACGCTGATAAAAGTGGCCGAGAATTGTCGTCCGCCGAAGTGCTTCCAGACGCCATGCGCAGTCGTGAGTACCCCAAAGTCAGGGTTGGTGCTAACTCCGCCTTGCAATGAGGCGAAAGCCGTCCCGTCGGAATTATACGTGATGAGAATTTTATTCCCCTCGCTAGACGTGCCCAGCCAACTGCCGACGATGGCCGTCTTCTGCCGCTCGAGGACGTCGAGGATGCCGCCTTGCGCGGCGCTCTGTAATTCCTGCGCCGCTGTTTCCCCATTCCGTAGCCAGTGCTCAGTCGTTTGCTCCGGCGCGGACGGGGCAGGCTGGTTGCCCGCGTCACCTCTGGGCCAGAGCTTCCGGCCCGTGGATTGGGCCTGCGTCGCGGTGGTGGAGATGACGAGCATTGCGGCGATCAGCAATGTCCAAAAGATTCGTTTGCTCTGCATACGTGTTGCTCCTTGGTTAGTTGGTTGTGAAGTTGGTTGATGATTAGTCGTGGTTGCGGTGTTCAATGATGTGTTCTGCGACATGGTTGTTTCCTCCTTGGTTTGTTACTCTGCGTAATGAGATAAGACAGATCAGGGGAGCCTGTTCCGCCGTTTCAATGAGATGGAGTTGTGCGGCTTCGACC
>JANOWX010001090.1:0-5106 GCA_031418175.1 Acidobacteriota bacterium
CCACCGGCTTCGATGGGGCGTTCCCGCGCGGGTGAGCACGCGGCTGGCTCACACAGACAACCGCTTCCACCCGCGCCCGGTACCGTAACAGCGGCTTTGCGCTTCGGCCGCAAACTCGTGTGCACGAGTTGCAACCGCGCAAAATCGCAACCGTAGCGCTGCTCTTGCTCAGCAATGGCGCCAAGATAATCAAACAACAACAGCCCTTTGCCGGGCGGAGCGGGCGTCAGGGTTTCACTGAAAAACAGATGGGGCAAACTTTTGCGTGCGGCTTCGTCGCGCCAACGCGCCAGCACTTGCGCGGGCAGAAAGTAAATCTCGTCGTGGCTGCTGAACTCGACCAGAAACCCGGCGACCGCGCCGAGCTTGGCCATGCGTTCGAGGAAGTAAACCTGATGCGCGTGTAGGTTGTCGAAATCCAGCACGTCGCGTTTGGTCGTCTTCGCGTCGTAAAAAATCGCGCGCCCAGTGGGCGCCAGCACGCCACCGTAATCCGGCTCGGCCTTCGATTCGGGCACGAAGCGCCGCCAATCTTCCGCTTTGCTAGCCTTGGCCAATCGGCTAAGTTCGGCGGCTGCCACGCGCGGCTGCGCACCTGACGCTTTGAATTCGACACTCGGCAACGCCAAGCCGCGCCGCGTCTCGCCACGTTCGATCAGGTATTTGCCCGGAATCGCTTTGCGCGTGATGCAGGCGCGGCCCAAACGTTCATAGGCTTCGTTGACCCGATTGATCGCTTCCTGAAACCCGCTGCCGGTTTCAGCGCCGCGCCGTTTGATCTTCATTCAGTCCCCAGACCTCAGACCTCAGACCTCAGACCTCAACCCTCCATCGCCGCCTCATCCGGCTCGAAGTTGGTATAAACGTTTTGCACGTCGTCGTGATCGTCGAGCGCCTCGTAAAGCTTCATCATTTGTGAAGCCGCGCCGCCTTCCAGGCTGATGGTGTTTTGCGGAATCATCGCCACTTCGGCGGAGAGCGGTTCGAGGCCGGCGGCTTTGAGTTTGTCGAGCACCGTGTGGAAGTCTTCGGGCATGGTCAGGATTTGATAGCTGCCGTCATCGGCCTGGAAATCGTCCGCGCCCGCGTCCAGCACCAATTCCATCATTTCGTCTTCGCCCTTGGCCGTGCTGTCAATGATGATCTGGCCCTTGCGGTTGAACATCCAGCCGACCGAGCCGGTCTCACCCATGTTGCCGCCGTATTTCGAGAAGGCGTGGCGGACTTCCGCGACGGTGCGGTTGCGGTTGTCGGTCGTGACTTCGACCATCACGGCGACGCCGCCGGGGCCGTAGCCTTCATAGGTGATCTCGTCGTAATGCACGCCTTCCAATTCGCCGGTGCCGCGTTTGATGGCGCGGTCAATCGTATCGGCGGGCATGTTGCCGGCCTTGGCGTCGGTGACGGCCTTGCGCAAGCGCGCGTTCTGGTTGATGTCGCCGGTGCCGCCAGAGCGCGCGGCGATGGTGATTTCCTTGATGAGCTTGGTAAAAAGCTTGCCGCGCTTGGCATCGAGCGCGCCTTTTTTATGTTTAATCGTGTGCCATTTGCTGTGCCCTGACATCGGTGCTTACCTCTCGCTTCCTGAGTCGAACTGAATGTAGTGCAGGAATTTTTTTAATGGGCTAGTAGAGGCGGAATATAGCACGCCCCTTGCGCAATCGTAAATCCTTGCGGCAGGATGCCTCTATGCTGCGTAAACGCGCCAAATTCCAGGCAAATCAAACGAATCAACCAGCGGATGAACGCCCGCCCGCTGCTTCATCAACACTGGGCCAAACGCCGTATGAAAAGACGCTGGCGCGCGCCTTCCGCCTGCTCGCGGCCAAGGCGCGCGGCGTCGCCGAATTGCGCGAACGGCTGCTGGAAAAGGCCGAGGCCGAAGTCGTCGAACAAGTGCTGGCGCGGCTGGTCGAACTCGGCTACCTCAACGACGAAGAGTTCGCGCGCAGCTTCGCCAATGCGCGGCTGAGTTATAAACCGCTGGGCCGCGTGCGGCTGCGCCAGGATTTGCAACGCAAGAAGCTGGCCGCGCCGGTGGTCGAACAGGCGCTCGACGACGCTTACACCGAACACAGCGAAGAGGCGTTGATTGACTGCGCCATCGAAAAACGGCTGCGATTAAAAGGCGCGCCCACGTCGCGCGAAGAGGCCAAGAAGCTGTTCGATTATTTATTGCGGCGCGGCTTCAGCTACGACCTGGTCATAAAAAAGGTGCGCGCCGCGGGACAGTCGAATATCACCGATGAGGAATAAAGATGAGCAATCCGAAACTCGCGCAGTTCGCCAATCAGAACTATTTCAACCTCGAAAGCTTCCGCAAAGACGGGCAAGGCGTGCGCACGCCGCTCTGGTTTGCCGAAGACAACGGCGTTTTCTTTTTCTACACCGTGGCGCACTCGTTCAAAGTCAAACGCCTGGGCAACAATCCGCGCGTGCGCATCGCGCCTTGCGACATGCGCGGCAACCTGAAAGGCGAATGGGTCGAAGCGACGGCGCGGCGGCTGGAAGGAGCCGAAGCGCAACAGGCCGATGCTTTGCTGAATCGCAAATATGGCTGGCTAAAACGCGTGGGCAACTTTTTCGGCAAACTACGCGGCTACCAACGCGCCGCCTTTGCTGTTCAAATCACGTAAGCGTTGCCGGGTACCAATCACAATGAAAACGCCGCAATCACTCTGCTCCGCATTCGCGCTCTGCTTGTTACTCGCGCACGTATGCGTTGCGCAGGAGCGCGCGCAGCCGCAGCCGCTGAAACTGGAACAAGCCATCGAACTCGCGCTCGCCAACTATCCGGCCTTGCAGGTGGCCCGCGCCCAAAAACTGGCCGCCGAAGCCAACCTCGAACTCGCGCGCACCAGCCTGCTTCCGCGCGCCGATTTGCTGGCGCAGGAAAACCGCGCCACGCGCAACAACGTCTTCGGCCTGTTGTTGCCGCAAAGCACACTGCCGTCAATTTCCGGCCCCGACCTGGGCGCGCGCACGCTGGACAGCGCCTGGGGCAGCGCCGCCGGGTTGCTGGTCGCGTGGGAGCCCTTCGATTTCGGCTTGCGCAAAGCGCAGATTGATTTGGCCCGCGCGCAAACCAAACAGGCCGAAGCCAGCGAGAATGTCAGCAAGCTGGATGTCAGCTTTGCCGCCGCCGAAGCCTTCCTGGCCGCGCTCGCCCACGAACAGGCCGTGCGCGCCGCGCAAGCCAACGTTGACCGCTTGGACACCTTTGGCAAAGCGGTGCTCGCGCTGGTCAACAACCAATTGCGTCCCGGCGTCGAAGCTTCGCGCGCCGAAGTCGAATTGGTCACGGCGAAAGGCCAGTTGATCCAATTGCAGCAAAACGCCGAACTTGCCCGCATCGCCCTGAGCGAAGCCATTGGTCAACCCGGCGCGATCACAAAACTCGATCCCGGCCCGCTGCTCGAATACACGCCGAATGCGCCCGCGCTGCCCGCCGTCAACAGCTTCACCACGCATCCGTTGATGCTGGCGCAAACCGCCGCGATTGATGTGGTCAAGGCGCGGCAAACGACGCTCGACAAATCCTTCTTCCCGCGCTTCAACTGGCAGACGGCGGTCTTCGGACGCGGCACGGGCGCGCGGCTGGACGGCACGTTCCGCGAGACGCGCGGCTTTTATCCCGACACGTTCAACTACGCGACCGGCTTCACGATGACCTTCACCGTTTCCGACTGGTTCGGACTGAAAGCCAAACGCCGCGTCGAAGGCTTCAACCTGCAAGCCGAAGAGGCGCGGCTGGCACAGGTCAATCACACGCTCAAAACGCAAGAAGCCCGCGCCCGCGCCTTGATCGAATCCGCGCGCAAGCTGGCCGAGAACACACCCGCGCAGGTCAACGCTGCGTTGGAAACGCTGACCCGTTCCAAAGTGCGCTACGAATACGGCCTGACCACCATCAACGAAGTCGCCGACGCGCAACGCCTGCTGGCCCAGGCCGAGATTGACGAAGCCGTCGCGCGGCTGGGCGTGTGGCGGGCGTATTTGGTGGCGGCGAAGTTGCAGGGCGAGTTGAAACCGTTTCTGGATCAAATGACCAGCGTTTCGGCGGAGCGGAAGTAACGAACGAAGCAGTCATAAGCTGTGACCAGATGGTGCTAACTGCCGCTGTGTTTTCGCTTGTGTGGTGCTAGAGTAACGCCGGAGGTACAAAACAATGGTAGCCAAGACGATGGTCTCAATAACGTATGAACAAATTGCCGAAGCGGCGCTCGCGTTGCCGTTGGCGGCGCAAAAACAATTGCTTGAGCTGCTGCTCGCACAGCCAGGTGTGCGGGATGAAATGACCAGGAACGGTGCGCCTGCCCAACCCGCGGTGAATCCCTTAATCGCTGAAGGGAAAAAATTCGCGGAAGAATGGATTGCTTCACTCAAGCGACGGCCTGACGACCAGAGTGACGCGGAAGACTGGCTGGAAGCGCAGGCATGGTCGGACTTATGAAACGAGGCGACATCTGGCAAGCTGATTTGGGCGGACGCGCCGGAAGACGCCCAGTCGTTATTCTGACGCGCAACGAAGCGATGCCTTACCTCAACAAGGTGACAGTCGCTGAAATTACGACGCAGGGCAAAGGCTATCGAACCGAAGTAGACATTGACCAGCAAGCCAATTTACCTCAGCACTCGTTTGTACAACTCGACAACCTGCAAACCATTCCCAGAACGAGGCTGGAAAAATATATCGGTACGCTTGATGACAACACGATGGAAGTCATCGGGAAAAAAGTCGTATTGGCACTCAACCTCGAAAATCTTTATCCACCATTCTGATCCACTGCTTTCACGATCCCTTCATAACTCATGTGGCTCATTAACACCGCGCTCCGTCGCCCCTTCACCATTCTCGTGCTCGTCATCGGCATTGCGCTCGGCGCGGGGCTCGCCGTCACGCGCATGCCGGTGGACATCTTTCCCACGCTCAATCTGCCAGTGATTTATGTCGCGCAGCCCTACGGCGGGATGGACCCGGCGCAGATGGAAAGCTTCCTCGTGTCGTATTACGAGTATCACTTCCTTTACGTCGCGGGCATCGAGCACGTCGAATCGAAATCCATCCAGAACACCGGCCTGTTGAAACTCTTCTTTCACCCCGGC
>JANOWX010001091.1:0-12730 GCA_031418175.1 Acidobacteriota bacterium
CCGGCCGCCCACCACCACGGTCGGATCAACACCCGCTTTGTCGAGCAGCGTCGCCACCATCGAAGTCGTCGTCGTCTTGCCGTGCGAACCCGCGATGGCGATCCCATATTTCAACCGCATCAATTCGGCCAGCATCTCGGCGCGCGGAATCACCGGCACTTTATTGCGCTGTGCTTCGACGACTTCGGGATTGTCCGCGCGCACGGCCGTCGAAGTGACCACCACCTGCGCGCCTTCGATATTGCTGGCCGCATGACCCTCGTAAACACTCGCGCCCAGCGTTTCCAGGCGCGCGGTCAAGGGCGACTTGCGCGCATCCGAACCCGAAACGCGGTAGCCCAGATTGAGCAAGACCTCGGCAATGCCGCTCATGCCGATGCCGCCGATGCCGACAAAATGAATGTGCTGATACTTTTTGAACATACCAACTTCGTTAAGCGTCCGTTGGCAGCGACTCGCGCCGCCGCGCCCAGGTGTTTAGAGTTCAAGCTTTAGCTTGTCCGGGCGCGCGCAGCACGCCAAAAACAAGCTGAAGCTTGAACTCTAAACGCCTGCTTGCCACGCCGCTCGCATTCTTCATTTCACTTGCCTGCGATGCGCAGCGCCAAATCCACCACGCGCGCCGCCGCATCCGGATGCCCAAGCTTGCGGCTTGCCTCGCTCATCTGCTGCAACTGCGCCGCATCGCGCGCCAGCCACAACAACTCTTGCGCCAACCGCTCCGGATTCAAGTCCGCTTGCAAGAGCATGCGGCCCGCGCCCGCGCGTTCGACCGCTTCGGCGTTCTTGCGTTGATGATCGTCCGCCGCAAAGGGGAACGGCACCAGCAACGCGGGCTTCCCTGCCGCCGCCAATTCAGCCACCGTCGTCGCGCCCGCCCGGCAAATCACCAAGTCGGCTCGCGCGAATTCATCCACCATCTTTTCGATAAACGGTTTCGCTTCAGCTTTGATCGGCCCGTCCGCGCTCAACTTTGCATACGCGGCGTTCACCTTTTCAAAATCCGCCTCGCCCGTCTGATGCACGATGGCGAACTGTCCGCCCTCTTTGCGCAAGACCGGTTCGAGAAACTCGACCGCGCCGCTCATCGCCTCATTGATCGCACGCGCGCCCTGGCTGCCGCCGGTGACCAAGAGATGAATCGTGTCACTGGCAGGCTTGGCCGGGACGTTAAAAAACTCCGCGCGCACCGGATTGCCGGTGATCACAGCTTTGTTGCCAAAGAAGCGCTGGGCTTCTTCGAACGAGACTGCCGCTGCTTTGACGAAACGCGCCAGCGCACGATTGGTAAAGCCCGGCAAGGCATTCGATTCGGCAACCAGCACAGGCACACCGCTGAGCGCGGCCATCAGCCCAACCGGCCCCGACGCATAGCCGCCCACGCCGATCACAACGTCGGGCTTGAATTCACGAATCAAAGAGCGCACAGCCAGCAAACTTTTCGGCAACAACAGCAGCGACTTGCCGGCTTTTACCGCGCCCACGCGCTTCAAGGCCGCCACCTCGATCAGCTTCAATTCGAAACCTTCGCGCGGCACGATCTTCGTTTCCAAACCTTTTGCCGTGCCGACGAAAAGCACGCGGCTGTCGGCATTGCGCCGCTTGAATTCCTGCGCGATAGCAATGCCCGGATAGATATGCCCGCCGGTGCCGCCGCCCGCGATGATGACCGAAATGGCCCGCTCGCTAGGCATCCGCCGGTCTCCGGCTCGCTGGCCCGTGCATTGAGATGTTCAACAACACGCCAACCGTCGCCAGCGTCACCATCAACGACGTGCCGCCCGCGCTGACCAGCGGCAGCGGAATACCTTTGGTCGGCACCATGCTCAGGTTCACGCTGATGTTAAAGAACGCTTGCGCCACGATGGCCGTGGTGAAACCGACCGCCAGCAACTGCCCAAAGCGATCAGGCGCCGCGCGGCTCACACGCAAACCGCGATAGAGAAAGAAGCCGAACGCCGCGACCAACACGGCTGCGCCCAACAAGCCCAACTCTTCGCCA
The DNA here is from genome assembly GCA_031418175.1 of Acidobacteriota bacterium. GTDB lineage: Bacteria > Acidobacteriota > Blastocatellia > RBC074 > RBC074 > JACPYM01. The sequence continues at coordinate 2,003 of JANOWX010001091.1, forward strand.
ATCACAGCGAAGATGAAATCGGAATGCGGTTCGGGCAAGAAGAACAGCTTCTGTTTGCTCTGGCCGAAGCCCAGGCCATTGACGCCGCCCGAACCCACCGCGATCAGCGATTGCCAGGCTTGATAGCCTTTGCCGCTCGCGTATTTCTGGGGGTCCCAAAACGCCACGACACGTTCCCAGCGCCAGCCCACTTTCAGGATCAGCAGCAAGCCGACAGCGACCGCCGGCAACAGCACTTTGAACAAATGGCGCAACGGCATGCTGGCCGCAAACATCATCACGATGAAAATCACGCCCAGCATCATCGTCGTGCCCAGGTCGGGCTCCTTGATAATCAACCCCGCCAGAATCGCCGTCACGACACCCGCCGGTGCAATCGTGTTCCAGAAATTCTCTAGTTCGCCTTCCTCTTCGCGCTGGGACAGGAACCACGCCAGAAAGATCACCAATGCGGCCTTTGCCAATTCAGACGGCTGCAACGAAAAGCCGCCCAGCCGCACCCAGCGTTGCGCGCCGTTGATGCGCGGGGCAAACAGCAGCACGCCAACCAACAACGCCGCAATCCCGCCCAACACCGCATAGATCAAGAGCGGATGTTCGTACTTGTGATAGTCAATCCGCATCAGCACCGCCATCGCCGCGATGCCGATGGCCGCGTATTTCGCCTGCGCCGCCAGGAACTTCCAACTGTCCTCCGAAGCCGCCGACGCGCTAAACACCATCACCACGCCGCACAAGACCAGCCCCAGCGTGGCGACCATCAGCCACAAATCCCAGCGCACGGTTTCGATGTTTTGCAGTAAGCCTTTCATCATTGGGAGAATTCGGAATTCGGAATTCGGAAAGTCACCGCCAGAAACCAATCACAAGATGCAGTGTTTCAGGCACCGGATTCCGACTTCCGAATTCCGACTTCCTCCTTGAACACCTTTCCACGCTGTTCGTAGTTATCGAACATATCGAAGCTCGCGCAGGCCGGCGCCAACAGCACGACACCGCCCGGCTGGGTCAACTGCCCACCCAACCTGACGGCATCGCCCAGCGTCGCGGCTCGATGCAAGGGACGCGTTCCGGCCAGTGCCGACGCAATCTTTTCGGCGGCGGCGCCGATCAAAATGACGTGCGCGCAGCGCTCTTTCACCAACTGGGCGAGCGGCGCGAAATCGCCGCCTTTGTCTTTGCCGCCCAGGATCACCGTGATGCCGCCGGGAAACGCTTCGAGCGATTTGATGGCGGCGTCCACGTTGGTCGCTTTGGAATCGTTGTAGTACTTCACGCCGCCAATCTCGGCGACGAATTCGAGCCGATGCTCGACGCCCTTGAATTGGCGAATCGTGGCGCGCATTGCGGCAGGCGCAACGCCGCAAGCTAATCCCACACCCAAAGCCGCCATCACGTTTTCAAGATTGTGGTCGCCACGTAAGGTGATGTCTGCGCGTTCAAGCAAGACCTGTTCAACGCCATCCCAGCGGCTGACGATTTGTTCGCCACGCAGAAAAATTCCTTCGCTCAATTCACGTTTGCGGCTGAACCAGAACACGCGCGCCCTGGTCAATGCATTCATCTTTGCCACGCGCTCGTCATCGGCGTTCAGCACGGAGAAATCATCCGGCGTTTGATTGATGAAGATGTTCGCCTTGGCCGCCGCATACGCATCCAGCGAAGCGTAACGATCCAGATGATCGGGCGTGATGTTGAGCAGCACGGCGGCAAACAGGTGCAATTGTGCGACGGCTTCCAACTGGAAACTGCTCAATTCGACGACCGTGTAACCATCGTCACGCGACGTTTCGACCAATGAAATCAGGGCCGTGCCGATGTTGCCGCCGACTTGCGTGGGCAGGCCGCCGTCTTTCAGCAACTCGCCAATCAGCGTGGTCGTCGTCGTTTTGCCATTGGAACCGGTGATACCGACGGCGCGTCCGCGCAAGCAGCGCGCGGCCAATTCGACTTCACCGATGACGGGGACACCCGCCTTGCGGGCATGTTGGAACGCTGTCAGCGCAAGCGGGACTCCGGGCGATACAACGATCAAATCCGCCTGCGCAAACATTTCCAAGGGGTGTCCCCCGCCAGCGATCTCGATGCCCGCCGCGCGCAATTCCGCCGTGGCAGGCCATTCTTCAACCGGCTTCGCATCATTGAGCGTCACGCGCGCGCCGCGTGCGCGCAGGAAGTGCGCCGCCGCAATCCCGCTGCGGGCCGCACCGACGATCAAGATGTGTTTGCCGTCAACTTGCATCTATCACTTCAAGTTCATTCAGCCGCAAAAAAGCGCATAAACCGCAAAAGGTTTTCGTGGTAAATCAAACCGCCAGCTTTATTCAATGCCATATCACCCAAGCCTGTTTTCCTTTTTGCGTCCTTTGCGCCTTTTTGCGGCTATCTCAGTTTCAACGTCGAAAGACTCAACAATGCGAAGAGAATCGCCACGATCAAAAAGCGAAAGACGATCTTCGGCTCCTGCCAGCCCAGCATCTCGAAGTGGTGATGAATCGGCGCCATCTTGAACACGCGCTTGCCGCGAATTTTGAACGACGCCACCTGGATCATCACCGACAGGCCTTCGATCACGAAGATGCCGCCCAGAATCGGCAGCACCAGTTCCTGTTTAATCAGCACCGCCATCGTGCCGAGCGCGCCGCCGATGCCCAGGCTGCCGACATCGCCCATGAAGACTTCGGCTTTCGGCGCATTGAACCAGAGAAAGCCCAGACTCGCGCCAATCAGCGCGCCGCCAAAGACTGTCACTTCCCACACACCCGGCGTGTGCACGATGTCCAGATAATCGGCGAAGACCTTGTGGCCGGTCACGTAAGTGAATGCGGTCAACGCCGACGCCGCCACAATCGTCACGCTGATCGCCAAGCCATCCAGCCCGTCAGTCAGATTGACTGTATTCGAGGTCGCCACCAACACAAAAATGATGAATGCCGAATAGCCCCACACCGTCAGGTTCGGGTGCAAGTTCTTGAAGAACGGCACCGTCAATTCGGCGTTGTAGCCGCTCAAACCAAACAGCAACAGACAAACCACAAGGCCGACCAGCAGTTGCCCGGCGATCTTTTGTTTACCGGTCAACCCCAAGCTGCGCTTCTTGACGATCTTGATGTAATCGTCGGCGAAGCCCACCGCCGCGCTGCCGACCATGCCGACAATCGCCACCCACACCGACCAGGTTTTCAAATTCGCCCACAACAGCGTCGAAACCAGCACCGAGCCGATGATTAACACGCCGCCCATCGTCGGCGTCCCGCGTTTGACTTGGTGATGCGCGGGGCCCTCTTCACGAATCTCCTGGCCGAACTTGAATTCGCGCAGCTTGCGAATCACCAGCGGCCCGATGACGAGGCTCAACAACAACGCCGTCACCGCCGCATACGCCGTGCGGAAGGTCACGTACTGAAAGACGTTGAAGACCTTCAACACCGGCGTCTGCGCGGCGTAACGTTTGAAGAGCAGTTCGTATAAGAGGTAGTAAAACATCCGTAACCGGTAGTCAGTTGTCAGTAGTCAGTAGTTTGCGACTGACCAGTTCAACTGCTTTCAATTCGCCTCGCCCAATTCCTGCTTCAGTCGTTGCACGATCCTTTCAGTGCGCACGCCGCGCGAGCCTTTGATCAACACCAGATCGCCCGCGTGGCAATCTTTCAACAACAATTCCGCTGCCGCTTCCGGCGTTTCGGCGAATACTGCGTCGTTCAGCCCGGCGGCTTGTGCACCAGTGACCAACGCCTGCGCCAGGCCGCGCACGCCGATCAATTTTTCAACGCCGAGTTCCGCAATCGCCTTGCCGCATTCGGCGTGCATCTGCGCGCCCTGTTCGCCTAGCTCCAACATTTCGCCCGCGACTACGATGCGGCGCGTCAAGCCGGGCGCTTCGATCAGCGCGCGTACCGCCTGCAACAACGCGGGCGGGTTTGAGTTGTATGAGTCGTCAATCAGCGTCACGCCATTTGCCAAGCGCACAATCTCGCCGCGCATGGGCGAAGGCGCGGCAGCATTGAGTTGCTGTGCGATCTGCGCCGCATTCAGCTCAAACGCCACACCCGCAGCCGCAGCGGCCAGCGCGTTGTAAACATTGTGACGACCCAACAGCGGCAACTTCACTTCAGCCTCGCCTTCCGGTGTCACCAGCACGAAGCGTGTGCCGCGCAAGGCAGGCAGCACGGCGATGTCGCGCGCTTTGACCTCGGCCTCGTTATCAATGCCAAAGCGCAGGATATTGAGATCGGCGCGGCGTTCGCGCATTTGCAGCACCAGCGGATCATCCGCATTCAAGACCGCTGTGCCGCCGAGCTTGATGCCGTCAACCAACTCAGTTTTCGCGCGCGCGATGCGTTGTGGCGTGCCGAAAAATTCGATGTGTGCCGTGCCGATATTGCCGACGATGCCGACGGTGGGCGGGGCCATGTCCACCAGCCGGGCGATTTCGCCGAACGAACTCATGCCCATTTCCAACACGGCCAGATCGAAATCGGCCGGCTGTGCGCCTGCGCTGACCATACGCCCGACGGTCAGCGGCAAGCCGTAACTCGTATTCAAATTGCCCAGCGATTTGTGCACGCGGCCTTTGGCAGCCAATACCTGCGCAGTCAAATCCTTCATCGTCGTCTTGCCCGCGCTGCCAGTGATGGCGACGATGGGGCGATTCCAGTGCGCCAGCACGCGCGCGGCGAATTGCTGAAGCGCGGCGGCGGCGTTTTCGACAAACAGCAACTTGTCGAACTGTTCGCCCAAGTCTACAGGCCACTGCGGCGGCCCTTGTTGCGTCGCCGGCCTCATAGCCAGGAGGCGTTGATGCACGACGATGGCGGCGCATGCGCCTTTGTCAAAGACCTCGCGCACGAACTGATGTCCGTCCACGCGTGCGCCGGGCAGGGCGATAAACAGGTCGCCGGGCTTGACCGCGCGCGAATCAATGACGAAGCCGGCCGGCACAAACTCTGCCAACGCTGGCGTCAGGTTTTCGCTCGCGCCGCACAGACGCGCAATCGCTCGCAGGTTCAAAACCCATCTCCAATTTCAAATCTCAAATGCTCGCCCGCCGCGCTGCCAACGCTTCGCGCGCAACTTCACGATCATCGAAATGAATCTTCTCAGTGCCCAACACCTGATAATCCTCGTGGCCTTTACCCGCAATCATCACGACCGCGCCGGGCTGCGCCTGGGTGATCGCCTGAAAGATGGCTTCGCGCCGATCGACGAGCAAACTGTATGGCTTGCCGACGCGTTCCAAACCGGGTTGTATGTCTTGCAAAATTGCTTGCGGGTCTTCGCTGCGCGGGTTGTCGGAAGTGGCAATCACCAGATCGCTCCAACGCGCGGCCGCTTCGCCCATCGGCGCGCGTTTGGTTTTGTCGCGATCACCGCCACAGCCCATCACCGTGATGACTTGCCGCGCGCTGGTCTCGCCCAGCGCGTCGCGCACGGTCTTCAATACATTCACCAAGGCATCCGGTGTGTGGGCATAATCCACAATGACAGTGATGGCGTCGGCGCTTGTATTACAGCGCTCAAAACGGCCCGCCGCGCCCCGTGATTGATTGATTCCGCGCGCGATCACGGCGGGCTCAAACTCCAGTGCCAGAGCCAGCCCGATTGCGCACAGAATGTTGTAGGCAAACGGCCGCCCCACCAACGGCGAATCAATCTCGATAGCCCCTTGCGGCGTCTGCGCAATAAATTTCAACCCATCTAAACCGAAGTTTTTTTCGGCAATCGTCACGTCCGCTTCAGCATCCAGCGCGTAAGTGATAACCGTCGTTCCTAGCTCCGCCAGCAACTGCCGTCCGTAAGCATCATCAACGTTGATGACCAAGCGCTTCGGTTTGGCGCCGATGCCGCCGTCGAACAGTTTCCGCTTGGCCGCGAAGTAGTTTTCCATCGTGCCGTGCAGGTCTAGATGATCCTGCGTCAAATTGGTGAAGGCGGCGGCGGCGAATTCCAACTGATCGGCGCGATGCAATTCCAGCGCGTGCGACGAAACCTCCATCACGGCGTGCGTGCAACCCGACGCGACGGCGCGGCGCAAGAAGTTCTGCACCTCTGCCGCTTCCGGCGTGGTGAATTCCGAGACGACCTCTTCGTCACCTATGCGCTGATTGATCGTGCCCATGAGCGCCGCCTTTTTGCCCGCCGCGCGAAAGATGGATTCGAGCAGATGCGCCGTCGTCGTTTTGCCGTTCGTGCCGGTGATCCCGGCCAATTGCAGGGCGCGCGACGGAAAGCCGTTGACCAGCGCGGCAGCTTGCGCCAGCGCCACGCGCGCATCGGCCACCAGCAACCAGATGCCGTTGAATTCGGCGGGCTTCGCTTTGTCAGAGATCACGGCCAGCGCGCCACGCTTCAAGGCTTCGCCAACGTACAGGTTGCCATCCGTCTTGGCCCCCGTGATCGCCACAAACAAACCACCGGGCACCACACGCCGCGAATCGTGCGTCACCGCAGCATTCGTCGCTTCGATCACGGCGTTGAGCTTGCCGCTTTCGCGCGCGCCGAACGCCTTTGCGTGCAGGTAATCGGTGATGTCTTGCAGTGTCGTCATTCAAAAGTAGACAGTAGGCAGTAAATAGGCAGTAGGCAGTAGGCAAGGCAGCGCACCCAAGCTACTGCCTACTGGCTACGGCCTACTGCCTACTTGAAAATTCCACCACACAAGCATCGCCCGGTTTCACGCGGGTGCCGGGTTGCGGCGCTTGCTTGATGGCCTGGCCGGAGCCGCTCAGCTTGGGGCGCAAGCTGAGCTTGGCACATGCCAATGCCACGGCACGCATGCCTTGTCCGCGCAGGTCGGGCATCACGCTGGCAAGCAAGCCGGAACGCAACTCTGCGGGCGGCGCGTTGCCTTTGCCTGGCGCTTTGTCGGTGCGGGCCGCAGTTTGCGGCGGCGCAGCCAACCTGGGCGCAGGTTTTGTGTTGGGCGCTGTTGCGACGATTGCCAGCGCGGGCGCAGGCATCTGCTTGGGCGCTTGCTCGGCGGCTTCTTTCGCCGCTTTTGCCTTGGCCTTTTCCATCACTCCGGCCAGTTCGGTGCGGAACTTTTCGTCATCGGGTTCGACCAGATAATCGGTCAGCGCGGCTTGCGCGATCAGGTTGAAGACGGGCGCCGAAACCTGGCCACCCTGGTGCAAGCCTTGCGGTTCATCAATCAACACGATGATGGCAAAGCGCGGCTTGGTGGCTGGCACGAAGCCGACGAACGTAGGAGTGAACTTGCCCGATTTGTAACCGACGCCTTTGACGTATTTTTCCGGCGTGCCCGTTTTGCCAGCGGCGCTGTAACCTGCCAATTGACCGGCGCGTTTGCCGGTGCCTTCTTCAACGACGAAGCGCATCATCGTTGCCATTTGGTCGGCGGTGCGTTCGCTCAGCACGCGCTTTTTCTCGATTTGCGTTTCGGCCAGCACGCGCCCGTCGGCGCTTTTGATCTGTTTGACGACGTGCGGCTTGACCCATTCGCCGCGATTGGCGACGGTGGCATAGGCCATCAACGTTTGCAGCGCGGTCACGCTGATTTCCTGGCCAATCGCCAGCGAACCAATCGAATCGTTGTGCCAATTGCTGGTCGGGCGCAGGTAACCTTTCACTTCGCCCGGCAGATCGAAGCCGGCTTTCGCGCCAAAACCAAAGCGCGTGATCCAATGATAAAAGCGCTCTTCACCCAGCTTCTGCGCAATCTTGATCGCGCCGATATTGGACGATTTGCCGAAAGCGGTTTCGACTGTCACGGTGCCCATGCCCAAATGCGAATCGTGGAAAACATGTTTGCCGATGGCGAGAGTGCCGCCCTGGCAATTGATCTGGTCTTCGGGCCGCACCAGTCCTTCTTCGAGCGCGCCGGCATAAGCCACCAATTTGAAAACAGAGCCCGGTTCGTAGGCGTCGGTGATCGCGCGATTGCGGCGCGCTTCCTCAAAAGCTTTCGGGCGGATGTTCGGATTGAAGGTGGGCGCATTTGCCAGCACCAGCACTTCGCCGGTCGCCGGATCGAGCACGATGGCCGAAACGCTGCGCGCCCGCGTGGCCTTGAGCGTTTCGTCGAGGATGACTTCGACCTTATGTTGCAAGCCGCCGTCAATCGTAGTGACCACTTTGGCGCCGCTGAGCGCGTTGGTATCCAAACGATTCATCGCGTTGCCGAACGCGTCCTGTTCGATTTCCAGCTTGCCATCCTGCCCGCGCAACTTGTCATTGAGCCGCTTTTCCAGGCCTTCCAACCCACGCTTTTCAATGCTGTATGAACCGATCACGTGCGCGGCCAGTGTTTCGTTGGGGTAATAACGTTGCGGCTCTTTGACCAGGGTGGCCGCGCCGATGCGATTATTACGCAGCACTTGGCGCACTTGAAACGACAGGTCGATTGGCAACGGGCGTTTGAGCCAGACCTGCTTGCTATCAGTGTTGAGCAGGCTGGACAGTTCGGATTCCTTGTAACCGAGCGGCTTCGCCAGCGCCGTGATGAAATCCTTGCGCACGGTTTCCTGTTTGAGCATGCGCGGGTCGGCATAGAGCGCTTCGCGCAGCACGGTCTGGGCAAACGGCCATTCGTTGCGGTCGGTGATCTCGCCGCGCGCGGCTTTGACGACCAGTTCTTTCTGCTGGTTCTTGGCCGCGTGTGCGACGAATTCGTCGTGGCGCGCAATCTGCAACCAGGCGAGCCGGAAAAAGATCGCCAGCATCCAGGTGAACAGGACTACGGCGAGCACCAGCATGCGCGTCTGGGTCTTGTCTTCGTGTGCTGCGTGGTGTTGTGCTGCTCGCGTCATGGGCTTACCGCTTTCAGTTAGTAGGACGGACTTTAGTCTGTCCTAGCGCGTAGTAGGACAGACTAAAGTCCGTCCTACCTTTGAATCGTCAACGCCCCATCGGCGTGACCGAATGCAAGACGCCTGCTTCCGCAGCGCGCGGCTTGGCGTTTTTCGGCGCGGGCTTTGGTTTGTAAACATCAAGCTTGAATTGATCTAGACCGGCTTGCCGGCTGCGTTCGGCGGTTTCGCGCGGGCTGCGCGCTTTGTTGCGCTCGACCTGCAATTGGCGTTGCTCATTCGCCGACAGATCAATTTGCGAACGCAACTCAACTTCCTGCTGCCCCAGGTGCAGGGCCTGCCGTTGCCAATGCAGCGCGACGACGAAAACCAAGGCCAGCAAGGCGCCCGCGAACGACAACAATCCAAAGACGCTCATGCCGTTTGGCTTGACCGCCGGCACCGGCTGGCAGCGGCGTTGCGTTGTTTGGGCGGCGCGGCGCACCGGCTGCCGCCGGGGCGGTTTGGCAATGGATAATTTCGTGACCGCTTTGCGCACCGCTTTGACGGCCAGACGGCGTTTGGCGATGGGTTTGTTTTGAATTGCCGGGCGATGCTGTGCTCGTGCTGTTCTCATTGATAGTCCCACACTGGCGAAGTGGGGCACATCTGCATGGCTTGCGTTGTCAGCATCCGGCACCTTTGCTGAGCTTGCTTAAGTTCGTCAGTAAAACAATGAGGGCAAGACAGGATTGACAAGATTACTAACAAGATTCACCGGATCACGTTGAGAGACGCAAGCAAACGACCGTGCTTTGAATCCCGTAAATCCGGCCCAAAATCATGTCAATCCTGTCAAACTGCCTGATTGTTTTGCCAACGCACTCGGTTCAACAATTCGCTTCGCACCAAAATCCAGCGACAACGAAGCATGCCTTGCGCTCCGTTTGTTATTTGTTACAGCTTGCGACAGGCGCGCAGTTTGGCGCTCCGGGCACGTGGATTCGCGGCAGTCTCGGTCTCGCTCGGCGGGACGGCCTTGCGAGTGAGCACCGCCACACGCGGAACTGCGCCGCAAACACAGACAGGCTGGTTGCTGGGGCACCGGCACTGGCCAGCCTGAAATCTGAAGGTTTGTTTGATGATGCGGTCTTCTAAAGAATGGAACGTCAAAATGACCAAACGTCCGTTTGAGGCGAGCACTTCGATGGCATCGGCAACGAACTGCTCCAACCCTTCCAACTCGCGGTTGACGGCAATGCGCAACGCTTGAAACGTGCGCGTCGCCGGATGTATGCGCCAATAGCCTTTCTGATGAATGGCTTTGACGACCAACTCGGCCAATTGCGCCGTCGTGGCAATGGGCGCTTTGTCACGTTCGGTGACGATGCGCCACGCAATCCGCCGGGCCGCGTGTTCCTCGCCGTATTGGTAAATCAGATCGGCCAGTTCCCGTTCGCTCAGGGTGTTCAGTAAGTGCGCCGCCGTCTCCCCTCGACTGCGATCCATGCGCATATCGAGCGGCGGAGCCTGTTCACCCGGATTGAAACGAAAGCTGAAACCGCGCTCCGGCGAGTTCAACTGGAAGGAGGAGACGCCCAGGTCGGCCAAAATTCCCGCGACCGGCAAGGCGTGCTTCTCGGCTTTCACTTCTTCAAGTATCTGCTTGAGTTGACGGTAATCGGTGTGGACGGGGACGAACCGGTCACCAAATCGGGCCAGGCGCTCACGCGCGATGGCAATCGCTTCGGCATCACGATCAAAGGCGATGACGTGATGCAGCGGCGAAACTTCTAACAGCCGCTCGGTATGACCACCTAAGCCGAGCGTGCAATCAATGAACAGCCGGGGCGCGCTGTCAGCGGGGTTATCGGCATTCAAATAATGCAGCGTCTCGGCAAGCAAAACCGGCAGATGCATCTGACCGATCTCGTTTTGACGCTCATCTGCTGTCACTTGGTACGGTACAGGGAGCGGTAGC
>JANOWX010001092.1:0-6369 GCA_031418175.1 Acidobacteriota bacterium
CGGGTGGCGAAGGTCAATACGGCGACCGGCGTTTGGAGCGCGCTGGGCACAGGCGGCGGCAATGGGGTGAACAGCGGTGTCGCTGCCCTGGCGGTGAGCGGGAGCGACCTATACGTGGGCGGGGGCTTCAGGACAGCGAACGTGGGCGGCACGACGGTCAGCGCGAACCGGATGGCGAAGTTCAACACGGCGACCGGCGTCTGGAGCGCACTGGGCGCGGGCGGCGGCAACGGGGTGAACTTCACAGTCACTACCCTGGCGGTGAGCGGGACGGACATATTTGTCGGCGGGGCATTCACTGCCGCAGGCAACGTCGCCGCGAACAATGTGGCGAAGTTCAATACACAGACCAACACCTGGAGCGCGCTGGGCACGGGCAACGGCAACGGGGTAAGCGATCTGGGTAGTCAGGTCAGTGCCCTGGTGGTGAGCGGCAGCGACCTCTACGTGGGCGGGCTCTTCGCGACGGCGAACGTGGGCGGTACGACCATCAGCGCGAACAATGTGGCGAAGTTCAATACGCTGAACAACACCTGGAGCGCGCTCGGCGCGGGCACCGGCAACGGGGTGAACGGCCTAGTCAATGCCCTGGCGGTGAGCGGGACGGACATTTTTGTCGGCGGGCAATTCACGATGGCGAACGTGGGCGGCACGACCGTCAGCACGAACAATGTGGCGAAGGTCAATACGGCGACCGGCGTTTGGAGCGCGCTGGGCACCGGCACCGGCAACGGAGTGAACAACCAGATCAATGTCTTGGCACTGAGCGGGGGCGATCTTTACGTGGGCGGCTTCTTCACCACGGCCAACGTGGGCGGCACGACCGTCAGCGTGAACCGCGTGGCGAAGGTCAATACGGCGAACGGCGTCTGGAGCGCGCTCGGTACGGGCGGTGGCAATGGGGTGAACAACTTGGTCAATGCCTTGGCGGTGAGCGGCAGCGACCTTTACGTGGGCGGCGATTTCACCACGGCGAATGTGGGCGGCACAACCGTCAGCGCCAACCGGGTGGCAAAGGTCAACCCAGCGACCGGCGTCTGGAGCGCGCTGGGCACAGGCGGCGGCAGGGGGTGAGCGGCACTGTCTCTGCTCTGGCGTTGAGCGGCAGCGATCTTTACGTGGGCGGGAACTTCACCACGGCGAATTTCAGCGGCACGCCTGTCAATGCGAGCCGGGTGGCGAAGCTCAACACCACGACCGGCGTCTGGAGCGCGCTGGGCAGAGATGGCGGCAATGGGGTGAACAACAATGTCTTGGCCTTGGCGCTGAGCGGCAGCGACCTATACGTGGGCGGCGGCTTCATCAGCGCAGGCGGCAATATCTCGTCCAATCTCGCGCGGTTTCTGGGCAATGTCAGTCCGACCACGCCGACAATCCTGGCGGCGGCAGGCCTAACACGGCAGCAAGGCTCGGCCCTCGGCAATTTATCCATCGCCACCGTCAATGACGCCGAAGACGCCGAAGAAACCTTGCTCGTCACGGTCAATGGCGGCCCAAGCGCTACCATCAACGGCGTGACTATTTCCAACCTCGCGGTCAGCCCGGCAGGCAATGTCACGGCGGATGTCACGGCAAGCTGCGCGGCCACGACCGCCACGTTTGCCGAACTGCGCGTCACCGATTGCTGTGGCCGTGCGGTCCTCGCGCCGCTGACCGTGACGGTGACGCCGAATACGCCGCCGACCCTGACTTATGCCAATCAATCCGTCGCAGCCGGTGGCGTATTGACGATCAACCCAGCTACCGGCCCCAGCGACAACGGCACGATCAACACCATCACCGTGCAAAGTGCGGGCACTTACACCGGCGCTCTCTCCGTCAACAACACGACGGGCGTCGTCTCTATCAACCTGGCGGCACCGAGCGGCACGCACACCATCACCATCAGCGCGCTCGACAATTGCGGCGCGCTCACGAATGCAAGCTTCACCCTGACCGTGACGTGTCCAACGCTCACGGTGAATCCGGCGACGTTGGCGAACGGGTTCGCGGGCACGGCTTACAACCAAACACTGACGGCCACGGGCGGGACTGCGCCGTATACCTTCGCCGTCCCGCCGGGCAGTTTGCCGAATGGCTTGACCTTGGCGAGCGGCGGCGCGTTGACCGGCACGCCAACACTCATCTCGGTGGGGACGTACAATTTCACCGTGACCGCGACAGACAGCACCGGCTGTACGGGCACGCGCGCTTACACGGTCATCATCAGCGGCAACGGCTTGCAGTTCTTCCCGCTGCCGCAACCTGTACGCTTGCTGGAAACGCGCCTGGGTTTCAACGGTTGCACGATGCCGGGCGCGCCGATCAATGCGAATGGCACGTTGACGCTGCCGGCGCGTACACCTTGCGCAGGCATTCCGGCAGCGGCGGCGGCGGTGACGGGTAACATTACCGTCGTACCAACGGGGCCGGGCTTCCTGACGTTGTTCCCGAGCACGGCGGCGCAACCGACGGTCGCGAACTCCAATTTCCAGACCAACGAAATTACCAACAATGTTTTCACCGTTGGTTTGGGCGCGGGTGACGGCGCGTTCAAGATTTTCACCAGCGCCACGACGGACGTGATCGTGGACGTGACCGGTTATTACGCGCCGCCGAATACTGGTGGTTTGTACTTCCATCCGCTGGCGACGCCAGTGCGCTTGCTCGAAACGCGCCCGACCTTCACCGGCTGCAGCGCGCCGGGCACGCCGCTCACCGGCACGGGTAATCCGAACGCCGATCCGAATTTGGATTTGTTGTTGCAAGGGCGTTCGCCTGTCGCAGCGCCGTGCAACTCGATTCCGGCCACGGCGCAAGTGTTGGTCGGCAACGCCACAAGCGTGTTACCAACGGGCGGCGGTTACCTGACGATCTATCCGAGCGGCGGGGCGCGGCCCACCGTGGCGAGTTCGAACTATGCCGGCAGCGATGTCATCAACGGGCCGTTTGCCGTCAAGCTGGGCACGGATGGCAAGTTCAAGATTTACACCTTTGCGACGACGCACTTGGTCGTGGACATCTTGGGCTATTACAGCGAAGACGCGCTGGATGCGAACGGCGCGGGCTTACTCTTCAATCCGCTGCCGAGCCCGGTACGCCTGCTCGAAACGCGCGCAGGCTTTGCGGGCTGCACGATGACCGGCGCGCCGATTGTCGGCAATCTCAACGCGGCGACGCACACACAGATGGCCGCGAATTTCTGCACCCTGCCGGCCAGTGCGCAAGCCGTGGTCGGCAATGTGTCGGTGGTCAACACCACGGGCGCAGGCTTCCTGACGCTGTTCCCGGCGAATCTGACGACCGCGCCGTTGGTCGCTACATCCAACTATCCCGCGCCCGCAACGTTTGGCTACAACCGGCACTTCTTTGTCGGATTGAGCCCAGCGGATGGGAAGTTCAAAGTGCTGACGCAATTCACGACGGATTTAATTTTGGATGCGTCGGGCTATTTCGCGCCCTAACCAAATTGAGGGTGGCAGTGTTGCCGTAGCATGAACAATGCGGCCCGCAGCCAGAAACAAAAAGACGCGGGCGGCCGAAAGGCTTTCCGCGTCTTTTTTCCTGGCGGCATAACGCCGGTACGCCCCGCCTTTTCAAGCAGCAGCAACGCTGAACCTTCCGCCGCGAGCCACATAGCCATAGAATCCAAGCAGAAGCACTTCACCGCGCAGCAGTGAGGAGCACGAAGAAATTGGCAAGAATCCCGGCAGCCTTGAGGTTTCTTCTTCGATTTCTTGGCCGCTTCGTGCGTTCAGTTTGCTGGCCGCTACTACCTGCAAAGGCGGCGCGTCAGGCTGTGCAATTCCACGCGCACAAGCGGCAGCAATTAATTTAGGGCGGGTTGAGCGCCAGCGCGCCTGGCTTGCAGCAGTTGCGGGGCCAATGTTATATGAATTATGGGCACTGCATTTTCTGCCTGATCCCGCTCACCATTGATCAGGCTGCGGCGGTTTCTGCCAACAGGTCAAGCTTGGTTCATCTGTTCATTAGGGACGGGCAGCCCGAAATTTCGTAGGTCGAGCGTGATACTGCCTGGCCATCTTCGCTACAAATCATGCAGGCAGGAAAATCAGTAACCCGCCGGAATGTTTTGCTCTCAAGATACATACCCAGATGTAAAGCGAGACAAAAATCACGTAGGAACCTGCTAGCGCTGGGTGACGCTGCGCGGATACTTCCCAACTGCCGGTTGTGTGGCGGCAATGACGACGGCATTCTGACCGCGCTGGCAGCAGCAGGCCTGAACCTGTGTGGGGCAATGCGGCTGGTGGCGCTCTCGGCCTGCGACACCGGCGTTGGTGAAGCGCGCAATGGCGAGGGCGTTTACGGATTGCGGCGCGCGTTGGAGCTGGCAGGCAGTGAAACCTAAGTAATACGTCTCTGGCCGGTTTCCGATTTGGTAACGCGCGACCTGCTGATCGGGTTTTACCGCCGCTTGCAACGTGCTGCCGGACGACGGCGGCTGGAATTCTCAAGCTGATCAATCTTCACAGGCCTCACAAGGCAAAGGAGAAAAAGGTTATGAACCACAAGCGCATCCTGTCTCAGTCGGTATTGTTTTTGGTGGCAAGCCTCAGTTTGCTGTTAGTCGGTTGGCAACTCAGGTCTGCGCGCCGGGCATTGGCAGCTTCAGCTCACGCGGCCTTGCCAGCCCTGCAAGGCGCGGCAGCAGTCGAGCACCTCAAACAGCAAGGGCTGTATGCCTCGCTCAACGAGGCCATGACGGCGGCGCAATACGGCATCAAGCCTGTGCCGGAAGCCCAACGCAGCACGAACGGCGGCGCGTACCTCGCCAACAATCCGGCGCAGCAGTTGCGCGCGAGCTTTGCGGCGGACGGACTGGAACTGCAAGCAACAGCGCAAGCGTGGCGCTTGGGGATGAAGCTGCGCAGCATCGGCTACGGCGCGCGACAAACGCCAATCGCCCCCGGCACGCTCAGCGCTCAAGCCAATCGCATTGAATATGCACACCCGCTGGCCAATCAATCCGCCCTTAAAGAATGGTATGTGAATACGCCGTCAGGCTTGGAGCAGGGCTTCACGTTGGCGGAACCACCGGGCGAACGGCGGGCGGGAGAGCCGTTGCGCTTGGCGTTGGCGCTGGCGAGCGATTTGCACGCGCAGACCGCAGCCGATGGACAGGCCGTGGAGTTTTGGGATGCGGCGGGAAACAGAGTGTTGCGCTACGACAAGCTGGCGGCCTGGGATGCGCGCGGGCAGGCGTTGACAGCGCGGATGAGCGTCAAGGGAAAGGAACTGCGCCTGGAAGTGGACGACGCGGCGGCGTTCTATCCCGTGACGATTGATCCGAATTTCAGCCAGCAAGCCTACCTCAAAGCCTCCAACACCGAGCAGAATGACAATTTCGGCATCTCGGTAGCGGTGTCAGGCGACACGGTTGTGGTGGGGGCGTTTGGGGAGGACAGCAACTCCACCGGGGTCAACGGCGACGGTACCAACAATTTCGGGGTTAACTCCGGCGCGGCCTATGTCTTTGTGCGGAGTGGCGTAACGTGGAGCCAGCAGGCCTACCTCAAAGCCTCTAACACTGGGTCGAGTGACCAGTTCGGCATCTCCGTGGCGGTCGCGGGTGACACGGTGGTGGTCGGGGCGAATGGGGAGGCCAGCAATGCCACCGGGGTCAACGGCAATCAGGCGGACAACAGCGCCTCGCAATCCGGCGCGGCCTACGTCTTCGTGCGCAACGCCGGTGTGTGGAGCCAGCAGGCCTACCTCAAAGCCTCCAACACCGGGGCGGCTGACTTTTTCGGTATCTCCGTGGCAGTCGCGGGCGACACGGTGGTGGTCGGGGCGAATATGGAGGACAGCAACGCGACCGGGGTCAACGGCAACCAGGCGGACAACAGCGCCAATGATTCCGGCGCGGCATACGTCTTTGTGCGGAGCGGCGTGACGTGGAGCCAGCAGGCCTATGTTAAAGCCTCCAACACCCAGGCGCTTGACGACTTCGGCCTCTCGGTGGTGGTGTCGGGCGACACGGTGGTGGTCGGGGCGGATTTTGAGGCCAGTAACGCGACCGGGGTGAACGGCAATCAGGCGGACAACAGCGCCACTGCTGCCGGCGCGGCATACGTCTTTGTGCGGAGCGGCGTGACGTGGAGCCAGCAAGCCTACCTCAAAGCCTCCAACACCTTTAATGGCGACAATTTCGGACGCTCGGTGGCGGTCGCGGATGACACGGTGGTGGTCGGGGCGTTTCAGGAAGACAGCAATGCCACCGGGGTCAACGGCAACCAAGCGGATAACAGCGCCTCTAGTTCCGGCGCGGCGTATGTCTTTGTGCGGAGCGCCGGGGCGTGGAGCCAGCAGGCCTACCTCAAAGCCTCCAACACCGGGGCAGGTGACGAATTTGGCCTTACGGTGGCG
>JANOWX010001093.1:0-2418 GCA_031418175.1 Acidobacteriota bacterium
TCCAGGCCTGTGGCAGGATGACTAAAAAAAAGGGCAAGCTCGAATTGTCCGGTACAACCGGAATGCGCTGACAGTTGCTTGGGGAAACTGTCTCTGTCCTCTTACGGATGACAGATTTGTCAGACGGTTCTTACACCGCCATCTTCTCGTGAGCTAAACCCGTATTCGATTACCACCAAAATCAGAGTTTTGGGCGGTGGCCCGTCCAGGGTTGCGCCTTTTCGAGCTGCGCGGCCAGCCGAAAGAGCGTCGCCTCATCGCCAAACCGTGCCGAAAACATCACGCCCACCGGCAAGCCATTGCTCGTCCAAGACAATGGCGCCGACATCGAAGGCTGTCCGGTCACGTTATAAAGCGCCGTGTACGGACTGAACTCGGTCACCGCTTTCGTAAAAGCCGCCATGCTTTCCGGCGTCAAACTCAAGACGCCCAACTTCACCGGCGGTTGCGCCAACGTCGGACTCAAAATGACTTCGTAATTCTGCTGGAACTTCGCCATTGCCAAGCCAGCTTGATGACAGGCCGCGATGGCGCGCGAATAGGCGATGCTGGTAAGCGCGCGCCCCGCCTGCATCATCGCCCAGGTCACCGGTTCGACATCTTTTTCAGTTAAAGGACGGCCCAGCATTTGCGCCGCATCGTCCAGCGTGCGCGCCAACGAGACTTGCAAGACGGACAGGAACGCCGCGCGCATGGCCGCGCCGTCCAGCGGCAAGGGCTGCTCTTCGACTTTGTGGCCCAGCGATTCGCACAATTTGGCCGCGTCCAACGCCGCCTGTTTGCATTCGGCATCCAGCGGCGTCCCGCTTGGCGTTTCCAGGATCAACGCAATGCGCAGCTTGCCCGGCGGCGCGCCGACTTCCTTCAAGAAGGGCCGTGCAGGCGGCGGCGAAAAGAATGGCGAACCCAACTCCATCCCCGCTGTCGCATCCAGCAGAGCCGCGCTGTCACGCACTGAAATCGTCAGCGCGTGATGATGCGAACAGCCGTTCCAACCCTCGAATTGCGCCGGCCCCATTGGCACACGCCCGCGCGTCGGCTTCATGCCGAACAGCCCACAACACGAGGCCGGAATGCGAATCGAACCGCCGCCATCGCTGCCATGCGCGGCGGGCAAGATGCGCGCGGCCACCGCCGCCGCCGTGCCGCCCGACGAACCGCCGCTCGTGCGTTCCAAATCCCACGGGTTGCGCGTCTGGCCGTACACAGCCGATTCGGTCGTCGTCGTCAAGCCCAGTTCGGGCGAAGTCGTCTTCCCAAAAATCACCAGGCCCGCCTGCTTGTAACGCTGCACCAGCGTGCTGTCATAGGCCGCGACGGAATCTTTCCACACGCGGCTGCCCGCCGAGGTGATCGTGCCGGTCAAGTACTGGCCCAAATCCTTGAGCGCGAACGGCACCCCGTGGAATGGGCCTTTCGGCAGGCCCTGTTTGATCTGCGCTTCGGCCTTGTCAAAGAAAAGCTGGCTGAAAGCGTTGAGTTGCGGATTGACCGCTTCCAGCCGCTGGCGCACCGCATTCAGCAGCTCCAGCGGCGTGAACTGTTTTTTGGCAATCAATTCGGCCAGGCCCAGCGCGTCGTACTTATCGTATTCAGCCGCCAAGCCGGACAGTCCGCTGCCCAGCGTCGCGCCGACGCCCGCTGCCACCGTACTTTTGAGCATTTCTCGTCGCGGCATTTTCATCACGCCTTTCCTTGCGCCATCCGTCGGCGCGCGAATCCGATGAAGCCATACAAACAATAGAGCAACGCAATGCCGTACACGACGAGCGCCGCTTTGTGATAGCCTGTCAACGGCGCCGTGTCCGGCCGTTGCACCAGCACCGCCCAGAACATAAAGCCGATGAAGGCCAGCGTTTCGAGCCAGAATAGCCAGAGCATCAACATACGCATTCCCTCTCGCTCACCACTTTCCGCGCGGCGTAATGGCGATAAACACGGCCACCAAAATCGTCAGGTGAATCGCCGCCGCCCACGGGGCCAAACCGATCACGCCCTTGCGCAGCCTGGCTTCGAGCGCTTCGACATCGCCCTCGCCCGCGGCAATTTGTTGCAACGTCTGCCCCGCGCCCGCCGCGCCTAGCACCAGCGCCACGGCCAGAATGATGATGACGCCAAAGACGACCAGCTTCAGCATCAGCCAGGGCATCGCCCACACCGGCCACCAGCCGCGCCAGTAAGAAAGCGCCAAACCCACCGGCATCGTCAGCAGGTACGAATACAGCACGTATTTATCAATCACCTCGGCCACGTGCGCGCGGTCGGCCCGCACGATGGCGGGCAGTTGGCGGTTGAGCAAACTCAAACTCAAAAAGAACACCACGAAATCGCAACCCAGCCAGACGATCACACACAGCAGGTGAAAGAGCAGCAGACCCAGCGGCGGCACTGAGAGGCCGGCGCACAGCGCCAGCGCCA
>JANOWX010001094.1:0-2388 GCA_031418175.1 Acidobacteriota bacterium
GACGCGCAGATTGACGGTGCGTTTGCCGGGGGCTTCGCTCAGCCCCGCGCTTGCCAGATTTAACGTTTGACTCATTGCATTCGCCGTCAGAACGAATGCGAACACACTGCTCGCTAAGAAATGCAAAATGCCTTTCATGAAATTCTCCCTTCTTCGCTTGGTTGTGATTGTTTTGCGGCGGGAGCGGACGGTTACTTCCGCGTTTGAGCTTTGCTTTTGCGCAGGTTGGTGCGCAGGTTGGATTGCTCGATGTGCCGCAGCAGCAGGTTCGGCTACTCACTGCCGTCCGTACCGGTTGCCCGGCGCGGACGGCGTGAGAATCGGCATTTGACTGGCGCAAGCGGCGGCTTACTTGCGCGTCTTGTTATTGTGCTTGGCGCGATAAATCTTCCGGCTCGCCTGGTTCTGCTCTTTCTGTATGTCCTTGCGCTCAGCGCCGGTCACGGTGCCATCGGCGCGCGCCTCTTTCTTCTCTTGCTGAACGTCTTGCTGCTCTTGTTCCAGCTTGCGCACTTCGCCGGCCTTCAATTCGCCTGAAGCGACGCCGCGGCCAATGCGTTTTTGCTGGTTCCCTTGCCGTTTTGTAGCGAGCGGCGTCCGCTTGCCTGGCGTGGGTGTAGGGGTTTGCGCGGCGGCGCTGACGAGCAAGCCCATCGAAAGCGTGAATGCGAAAAGAATGGTGGATAGTGTTTTCATAGCTGTAATCTCCTTGTAACCGGGCGTGGCCCGGTCGTCTTTTACCTTTGGTTCTGAACAGCCCTTGGCGGTCCGTTTTAATTCCTCAACAATTACCGGCTTCACTTGCTCCGGCTTGCTTGTTCGGTAAGTAGTGCGGCAGGTTCGCCGGGTGTATCAATCTTTTTTTTGTTTTTTTGTTTTTCAGCCCGGCAGAAAGGGGGAACTGGTACTCACTATCGCTCATCGTACTGTTTGAGTAAAATCCCCGCCCGTATGCACACCAGCGCGGAACTCCTCACAAATCAAGAGATCGTCGCCCGCATCCGGCAAGGCGAGGCCGAGGCGGAGGCCGCGCTCTATGCAAAATTCTCGACGCGCGTTTATTTCACGGCGCTCAGCGAAACCCATTCAAAAGAAGATGCCGAAGACGCGCGGGCCGAGACCTTCTTGCGCGTGATCCAGGCGTTGCGCGCGGACAAGCTGCGCTCGGCTGACGCATTGCCATCGTTTATTGTCGGCATCACGCTGAACGTAATCCGCGAATTGGTGCGGCAAAAGTACCGCGCTGACTCGCTGGAAGATTACGCCTACGACATCGCCAGCGACGGTTCGCTGGAACAGGCGCTGCTGGACGCTGAGACCAGCCGCGCCTTGCAGGAACTCGCGCGCCAGTTGAAACCGCGCGAGCAGCAATTTCTGCGGCTGTATTATTACGAAGAATTGCCGAACCCGGAGATCGCCGAGCGGCTGGGTATAAAAGAAGAACGCTTGCGGCTGATCAAATCGCGCGCGTTGCAAAGCTTTCGAGAGCTGTATCAGAAAATGACGCGCCCTAAAAAATAAACTGATACAAACGGGCACCTCGCCGCACTAAGCAACAGAACCATGACGCATCAAGAGGTACAACAAGGTGAGATCGTCGAGCGCTATGTGCGGCGGCAACTCACACCCGACGAGCGATGCGCGTTTCAGGAGCATTACTTCGCGTGTGAGGAATGCTTTGAGCAGGCGCAGACGACGGCGCGTTTCATTGTTGGCGTGCGGCAGGCGGCTCAAAAAGGATGGTTGACCGAAAGCGGCGCGGAACCCTGGTGGGCGGCGCTGTTCAGACCCGCACTCGGCTTTGCTGTCGCCACGGCGCTGGTGTTGGCCGTGGCGTTTGGCTGGCTGCTGTTCAAACAAAACACCACACCGCGTCAGGAACTGGCAGTCCGGCAAACCCCGACACCGACGCCGCAAGCAACCGCAACATCGGCAAACACGCCGGGAATCACGGCGACTCCCACGCCCGGCGAACGGCCGAAGCTGCAAAATCAACCCGACCTGCTGGCGCAAAACCGTCCGCCGCATAAGCCTGAGCTCGCGCCCGGCAAAGCGCCCGTCGTCTTTCTGGATTCTGAACGCGCGGCTGGCGGCGGCAATCAATTGACCATTCCGGCCAACGCGGCCAGCGCCAGCCTGCGCATCGAAGTCGAACCGGGCAATTCATTTTTCGGCTTTCAGTTTCAAGTCTTCGACAACTCCAAACGGCTGGTCACGACCGCCAACAGCGGCAAGGCCAGCGCGCGGGGCGCCGTCACAGCCAGCGTGCCCGCCAACCTTTTACAGACCGGCAAATATGTGGTGAAGTGTTTCGGCTTACGCGACGGCCAACGCGAGTTGGTGGGCGAATATAGATTGAACGTGCAGAAGCCGTGACAACCTGGGTAC
>JANOWX010001095.1:0-5589 GCA_031418175.1 Acidobacteriota bacterium
GGTGTGTCAGTAGCCCGACCGTGAGGGAGGGCTTGTCTCACGACGTCTGCCCTCCCTCACGGTCGGGCTACTGACACGATCAATACATGAAGCCTAAATTGCGCGTCGCAAAGCGTCCGATGTTCGGCAGCACCGTCGGCAATTCGCTCGCGCCCACGCCAAACCAAGCCGCCAGTGTCGCTGCGTATTCATCCACCGCAGTCGTCGGAATCATGCGGCCGTTGCCCGCGTCATCCGGCCCGTCGAGCGTCAGGTTCGGATAGCGCCCGAACAGTTCGCCGCCACGCACGCCGCCGCCCAGGATGAAATGATGCCCGCCCCAACCGTGGTCGGAGCCCGCGCCGTTCGGTTTGGCTGCGCGTCCAAAATCCGAGGCCGTAAAGGTCGTCACCAGATTCGCCACGCCCAGTTCGACCGTCGCGTCGTAAAAGGCCTTCAAACCTTGACTCAGTTTTTGCAGCAAGCCGGTGTGCGAGGCCAGTTGATCGCCGTGCGTGTCGAAGCCATCGAGCGCGACGAAAAAGACCTGCCGCCGCAGCCCCAACGTATTGCGCGCGCCGATCAGCCGCGCGGCCATCTTTAATTGCTTGCCGAAATTCGTATTCGGAAACGCCGTCTGAATAACCGGCGCACCGGCCAGCGCCGTGCGAAAAGACGCGCCCGCATCCAGCGCGCGACGCATCACGCCGTTCCAGGCTTCTTCCAACAGGTTCGCGCGCGTGGGTTGATAAAACGTGTTGCGAATCGCCGTCGAGATCGGGTCAGTCGTGCGTCCGGTGTAGTAATCCAGGGTCAGCGGCCCTTCGGACGGACACTGGTATTGCGTGACCTGATTGCCGACCTGAAAGGTGTTGGTGCCGCCCAGCGAGACGCTCATCGAAACCTGCGCGTTCTGGTTCAAGGCATTCAACGCATCGGCCAGCCGCCCGCCCCAGCCTGTGCGCGCCGGTTGATCGGGCCAGGCGGTTTGCCAGTGCACTTGTTGATCGGAGTGCGAAAAGAGTTGCGGCGGCAGCGTGGCCGTGCCGTTTTTGTATGCGTCTTTGGTCACCGGCGCGGCCAGCGGCCCGACATTCGCCAACACCGCCAGCTTGCCTTGGTTGAAGAGTGTTTGCAGTTCGGGCAGCGACGGATGCAAGCCGTATTCGCGGCCATCCCCATTGCGCACGGTCAGCGGCAACAGGCCAGCCAACGGCAGCGCCAATTCGCGGCGCGTGGCGGCATAGACGTTGTATTCGGCCTGCGTGCGCGGCACGAGCATGTTGTGGCCGTCGTTGCCGCCATACAAAAACACGCACACCAACGCTTTGTAATCACTGCCCTGCGCGGGCGCGGCGGCGGCGGTTTTGACCAATTCGACAAGCGCGGTCGAAGCGCTCGCGGCGCTCAACGCGGCGCAGGTCGAATGGCGTAAGAATGTCCGGCGTGTTTGCATCATCGTTGTTTCTGCATTTTCTGCTTTCGTGTACAGCAACCTTTCCAGGTTGCTGAGGCCCGCGCGGCGAATGGCATCGGTAACACGAAAGCTCCACCGCCCAAATAGCAGCAAGCTGGAAAGCTTGCTGTACTCCGGCAGACAGACGCGGCGCACGTTCGCGGTTTCACTGGAGTTGGTGGTGAAGCAGCTAATAGCACCGCCAACAAACGCCGACGCCCGTCTGCCGAAACTGGTAAAGGCCCGCCGCTGTCCGACAAGCTGCCAGCTTGTCGGAGTCTCGGCTGGCGAACAATCGGTTTGCCTCCAAGCGTTCGACAAGCTGGCAGCTTGTCGGACAGCCGAAAGCCACCAAGCAGTCATTTTTGAATCGCGAACTCCGGCGATAACAGAATCAAATAAATCGCCATCTTCACGCGCCCCAATTGATCGTTCGCGGCGATCGTGTTGACGGCGGCCAAGACGCGGGTGCGCGTTTCGCCGGTCATCCCATGCGCCAGCAACAACAGATTCAATTGATCCAGCAACTGCCCCGGATTGCCGGGATTCACCGCCAGCGGCAGCAGCGGCGCGTAATCAAGCGTGAGTTGATCCTGATCCCAGGTTACCCCGCGAAAGGCCACGCCGCGCAGCGTGTTTGAACTGCCGATGATCGAAGTCTCAGTCGTGATCTGGAATTCCGGCGCGGCCAAGCCGGCCTCTGTCATGGCGCCCGGTTGCGCATAACCCGGTTGAAAGAAGTTGAAGACTGTCGGCGCATACAACGGATTCTGCCCCATGCCCCAGAGCGGACTTTCCAGATTCCAGACGCGGAACTTGCTGGTGTTGGAACGCACGTTGAACGCGCGCAGCAAGGCGCTGAACCGCAATACCGGTTCGCGTTGTTTGCCGAAACCCTGGTTAGCGATGACATCAGTGCTGCGCACTTCGTAATCGAGCAGGATGGCGCGCACGACGGCTCGCAAATCGCCACGCACGTTTTGCCCACTGCTGTTGATGCTGCTGTTGAATACGTTGGCAACGCGGTAGACGTAACCGGGACTCGGATTGCTGGTCACCAACCGTTGAATCAATTGCCGCGCGATAAATGGGCCGACGTTCGGATGGTTGAAAATGTTATCGAGCGCGTCTTTCAAATCCTTCTGCGCCGTCTGATTTGCCGGCAGGCGCGCGCCATTCAACAACACCTTCTCGCCGGTAGAATGATGTGTGGGCCACGCCTCCAGCGGCGCGCGCCAGTTGCGGTCGGGCCATTGCCACTTCCACGCCTTGGTTTGATCGTTGCCCGCGTGATTCCAACCTGTAAACACCTTGGCAAAGTTTTCAATCGTCGTCTGGTTATAAGTCGGAATCGGCAAGCCGCCCGCATCCAATTTCAGCGAGCCGTCGGGATTGAGTTGATAAAGACCGATGCTGAAAAGCTGCAAGACCTCGCGCGCAAAGTTTTCGTTCGGCTCGCGCCCGGTCGCGGGGTCTTCCTTGTCATTTTGCAGCATGTTCAGGTACGCGCCCATCGCCGGATGCAGCGTTACGTCCTCAAGCAACTGGCGGAAGTTGCTGAAGGCGTTGCGATTGAGCATGTCCACATACGAAGACAAAGCGAAGGCTTCATCTTCCAACGGCCCGCTGGCGTTCGAGATGACAAAGATTTCGCTGAGCGCGAACATCACGCGCGCGCGCAACTGATCGCGGCCCGCCAGTGCCTGCGCCCAAAACGGCTCCATCGTGTGGTTCGTGTTGATCTCGACGCCCACCGCTTTGGCCGCGTCCAGATAGGCCACGTGCGACACGGTTGTCGCGCTGAACTGTTCGTTGAGCCAGGCCGCATAACCAAGCTGCTGCACGCGCTCAATATCCGCCAACACCGGCCCGAAGGTTGCCTGCGTCAGGAACCTCGCCGCATCGCGCGGCGTCGGCGTCCCACTCGGCAACGGCGGCGGCGCGGCCGGCGGGGTGAAGGTCTGTGAGCCATTCGCCAAACGGAAATGGCCGCGAATCTCGCCGCCCGGATAACGCGACGAATGTATGTTGACGTAAAGCCGTCCCGTTTTGAGCGCCGCCACGATTTGCGCCGCCGTCACCGTGCCCACGTTGGCAAACGTCCAACGATAAGCGCCATCGGCCTCGCGCGGCGCGTCATCCAGATCGAACAGGATGCTGCCGCTCGTGCCCGCATCAGCCGGGCCGTGCACGTGCGCCGCCATTTTCGGCGTCGTCAAATTGGCGAAGTTGAACCTGACCGTGCCGGTCTTTTCATCGCCGCCGAGCAACAGCGTCGCCACGCCCGAACCGCCGCTTTGCGCTGTGCCTTCAGGCGTCAACACGGCCAGGTAAAGCGTTGGCCCTGCGTTTTGTGAGAGCGGCGTTGCCGATGCCACATTGGAATTGGCCGTCTCACCCGCACAGCCATTGGCGCTGACGGCATAAAAATACGTTGTGCCATTGGTCAGCGCCGTGTCGGTGTGCGCGGGGCGACTGACGGTCGCAATCGTCGTGAAAGGCCCGCCGCTAGCCGTCGCGCGTTTCACTTTGTAATTGGCCGCGCCCCCCACTGCGTTCCAACTCAACGTTGCCTCGTTCGCCCCTGCTGCTGCCGCCAGTCCGGTGGGAGCGTTCAAACTCAGGGCGCTCACCGCCACCTGCACCTTGTTCGCCGCCTTGCCATCAATCGTCAGCGCCACATCCAACGTGCCGCAACTCGTCAAATTGCGCGGCACGCGCAGATTGATTTGATCCATCCCGACCAGCGTGCCCTGTGTGCCTGCCGACATCACTTCAACAGCGGTGTCGCCCAGCTTCGCCGTGATCTGCGCCAGCCCGCTGTGAAAGCGCGCGCCCGTGCCATAGAGCACCAGATAAACCTGCTCGGTCTCTGGCCCCAGATTGACGGGCACCGGAATGAATTTGCTTTGCGCCGTGTCGAAGCGTCCGACCGGTTCATAGCTCTGGACGTTATTTGGTTTGATGCGCAGGAAATTGGCCGCCGCCACGCCACGCCCGGTGGCATTGGCGGTGAACAGGCTCGGCGCGACTTTGGCGACTGTCACCGTGCCGGTCGAAACCGTGCCGTCGCCGCTGCGAATCGTCACCAGCGCTGCCCCCAACGCCGTGCCCGCCGGAAGCTGAAAGTTCACCTGTGTTGGAGAAACAAAAAACAACGCCGCCGCGCGCTCTGTGCCCGCGCCGTCTTTCACCTTGACGGTCGTGCCCCCCAGCGTCGCGGGCAGCGGCAACACTGTTGCCACGTTGGTCACTGTCGCCAAACGCGCGCCGAACGCCGAGGCTATCGCTTCGGGCGCGAGCGCGCCGGCTTCATAACTCGCCGGCGAAACGAGGCTGAGTTGCGTTTGCGCGAATGCCGTCGCTGGCAGTAACAAGCCCGCAGGCATTGCCAGCCAGACAGTAACCAGCACAAACAAAATTGGATAACTCAGCTTTCGTCGCATAACTTATTTTGCCTGCCAACAGGCACACTTCCGTCTAACAAGCAGTAACTCAGTGTTACTCTCGCAAAAAGAAATCCATCATTGGTGTTACTAACAGCCTGGCCTTAAGTTACTTTCCGGCTAACAGCAGACACACTTCGGCAACCAGCGGAACCCCGCTTTTGCCAAAAGCAGCCACAGCCGTAACTAACACAGCCAGGCAAGCTGCCATCAATGATGGTTATGAAGGAACGATGACGATTGCGTTGGTGGAGGAAGCCCGGATCGTGAGGAAACTTTCCGGGTTACTGGGCAACCTGTATTTGCAGCCGTTTGCGCCTGATTCTTTGCCATCTAAGCACCTCGCACCTAACTCCTAATCCGGCTTTCAAACTTAACCGAGGCTACACGGCCAGCCAAGGGGGCATTCTCCCACAGGGCAGAATGAATTTTCAGGGCACCAGTTGACGTGGGTTCAATCGGATGGGGCAGAAAACTATGCTTTCCAAACAAGTACGTCTTAGTTGTTTTGTTTGCATAGCTTCCTGACAAGCAAAGGCAAGGTAGCACAAAAGAATCAGGCCGACAATTGGAAAAATTTACCTAGCTAATACTCACATGCTGCTAAACCTGCTCGATTCAAACTACCTTGCATAGCCATCGCACAGCATTGCAAGTTGCAAAGTCACTGCAACAACAACAAAAGAGCATGGAGTTCAGGCGTCAGCC
>JANOWX010001096.1:0-2995 GCA_031418175.1 Acidobacteriota bacterium
CGTGCAAGTAAGAGAGTTCGTTCGACACCAGGTTGTCGGAACCGAAATAGCCCGCGCGTTCCGACAGGCGCTGGATCAATTGGCCGAACTCGCTCAGCTTCGGCGCTTCGACGGGCTTCGCGCCCTGTGGCGGCGGTTGAACGATGGCTTGCGTATGCGCGGCGGGCGCGCTGGCGAACGCCAGTACAAGCAGGGCGGGAACAATCAACTTTCGCAGAAACAACATCGCGTTACTCCTTGTGGGTAAGGTACAGCAGGCTGCCAGCGTGCTGCGGACTCGGCATCTCAAACCGTCGCGGAACCTGGCAGCGTCAACTGCGCCGCGTCGCGCGCAGGCTGGCAGCCTGCGGTACAACTCAAACAATCTTCAATTCGTAGTTGCCAATTTTGAACGCTTGCCCGGCGGCGACAGTTTGACTCTCGCCTTGTATCACTTCCTGGCCCCCGATTTCCAGCGGATTCCGTCCTTCGCAGGTCAGCGTGAACGTGCCGTCATCTTGCCGCGCAAGCGTCGCCTGTTTGCGGCTGATTTCCAAATCGCCATCCAGCCGCAAATCCACTGGGAAATCTTTTGAGCCGCGCCCGAGGGTAATTTTGGGCGTGTAAAACTTGGCGGTCTGGGCAGCCGCGTTGCTCAGGGAAAATTCCAGCGTGAACAACGGCGCGCGTGGGCGCACAATCGTGGCCTCGTTGTCATCAACTACGGTCTCGGCGGGTTCAGCGGTAGCGGGCATCGGCGGGGCTTCGATGCGTTTGCGCGGCCGCACTTCGGTCTTGGGCGAAGAGCTATCCCAGACGGGCTGCACGCGGAACTTGCTCTTTTCCAGCGTGCCATCCACGCGCAATTCGACCGCGAAGGTTTTGGTCTGCACATCCATATCGCCGACCAATTCTTTCGCGCGTTCGGACAGGACGTGAAAGAGCCCGCGTTGCAAGCCTTCGCGCTTGTCGCCCTGCCATTGCGCGTCATCCTCGCGGCTCAAGAAAACCAGGTACTCGCGCGGGATGTAGGTGGGCCCGCCCGGCGGCGTGAACATCTCGCGTTGCATCACGACTTCGATCTCGCGCGCGATGGAGACCAGAAACTCTTCCAACTCGCGGCGCGGTTTGGGCGCTTCCGGGACATAGGTCGCAGCCTCTTCGCCATCCAGCCAGCGCCGAAAATCACTTAGTAAATTTGCGATTCCCATATTCTTGTAATTTGCTCTCTCAGGTTATGCATTCCAAGCGGCCTCACTCACCACGCACGTCTTCCAATCACCTTCGCATTGCGCGCTGTGCCGTACACCCAACCCTGCTTCTGATCGTTGACGTGCGGTTCCGATTCGTCCCAGGCGCTCACTTCAATCTGCAGCCAGCCCTGTTCATTCTCGGCCAGCACACGATGCCGCGTGCCTTGTGCAACGACGCCCAGCGCGGCGAATTGCATGCCGGGGCCATTGCGCACATTGAGTTTCTCAATCGCAATTTCAATTCGGCTGGTGGCGCCGAAACCTATCGGCAGTCCATTGTTGCGCACCGTATGATAAAGCGTCAGCAGAAAACCCAAAAAGGCTACGGCCAGCAAGCCGCCGAAGATCAGGCTACGCCGCCCTTCGGTGAATTTTTCTTTGACTTCAAAGCGCGCGGCCCGGCGCTGTTCGACCTTCTGCGAGAGCGTTTGGGATTGCGCGTTGGCGTCCGCTTGGCCGTTTTTTGAAGGCGCGCTCTTTGGCAGTGTCACGGGCGCTGGCGCATGCGGTTGCAGATCAACCACGATTTTCGGCTTGGGCGCGAAGCCAATTGCGCGGGGTGGTTGCGCCGCCGCTGCCGGCACAGCCAGCGCGGGTACTCCAAAGTTCTGCCCCAACGGCTCAACTACGGCTGCAATTGGCTCCGCTACGGCAAAGGCTTTTGGTTGCGCGCCGGAGCTGGCCAGCACGGGATCGAAAGCCGGTTGCGGCGGCATCGTCGGCACGTCGAATTTGCTGACGCTCAAGCGTGGACGCACCTGCGTTTCTTCATCAGCCGTATCAATCAGCACCGCGACG
This sequence comes from Acidobacteriota bacterium, assembly GCA_031418175.1. Taxonomy (GTDB): domain Bacteria; phylum Acidobacteriota; class Blastocatellia; order RBC074; family RBC074; genus JACPYM01. Next base: position 2,031 of record JANOWX010001096.1, read on the forward strand.
TTGGCCAGATCGCTCCAAAATTCGGTCACGGTGGCGTAACGGTTTTTCGGCTCGAACGCCGTCGCCCGTTTCAACACGTTCAGCAGCACACCGGCCCAGGCTTCGCTTTGCATTTCGGCGGGGAGCGAGGTAATCGTTTGACAGGCGTACTGGCTGGGCGCGCGGCCGCACACGACGGTGTAAACGCTCTTGGCCAGCGAATAAATATCGGCGGCGGCGGTCAAGCGTTCGACGCGGCCATTCGACTCGACTTCATCGGGATGATGTTCGGGCGGGGCGTAAATGCCCGCGCCGACGCGCGTGATTTCGGTGGCTTCGCCGCTGGTGAGTTTAGCGACGCCAAAATCGGCGACCTTCAAGGTTTGCTGTTCGGCGCTCACCAATAAGTTATTCGGTTTCAAATCACGATGGATGATGCCTTGGTCGTGCGCGTAAGCGAGCGCTTCGCAGGCCTGTTTGAAAAAGTAGAGCGCTTGTTCGAGGCCCAAGCGATTGCCCGGCTGGCGGCGGCACAGGCGCAACAGATCGCCGCCAGGCATGTATTCGAGCACCAGATAATGAAACGGCACGCCGCGCAAATCGGCGGCGGTGCCGTGGCCCAGGCGCAAGATCACGTGCGGGTGGCGCACCGTGTCGAGCGCGATGGCTTCGTTCTGAAAGTTCTCGACCAGCGTGCGTTCGAGATCGGCATCGGGCGTGCCTTGCAAACTGGTGTTGAGGGCCTTCAACACGACTTCGCGCCCGCCGGCCAGGTGATCGCGCGCCACCCAGATTTCGGCGTAGCTGCCGAGCCCCAGGCGTTCGTGCACCTCGTAGCGTTCATCCACCAAGCTGTTTTCGAGTCGCAGTTCAGGCATCTTTAGATTGCGGATTGCGGATTGCGGAGTGATGCGGTACGGGGAGCGGTAGCGACCTGGTGACTTCGAGTTGTGTACTTTCGGAGTCACCAGGTCGCTACCGATCCC
>JANOWX010001097.1:0-9947 GCA_031418175.1 Acidobacteriota bacterium
ATAAAGAAACAACAGTTCAAGAAGGAGACCGGTGGCGATTCCAGCAGTGAGGACAGCAAGGATGCCCTGGATGACATTTAGCGTGCTGATTGTTTGCGCCTTGGTGTCGCCCCGATTGTCGGGCGTATTGCCGAGCATGCCGGATAGGTACAGCCGATTGCCGACGCGAATCGCCGCGCTCAGGTTGGGATTGGACCGCGCGGGCTGGCCGCTTTCATCCAGCGGCACGACGGCCTGGCGGTCTGGATTTTTGACGGCGAGCAAGGTGATCTCGACGGCGTATTGCGCATTCATCAACGCCGTCTTGACCGTCGCGCGCGCGGGCGGGTCTTTTGGGAAGTAAGCGCGATAGGCCGTGTTCATGTCTTGAAACTGCGCCACGTCGGTGACGTAAATGCGCGCGCTGACGACATCGGCATGCGTCATCCCGGCGGCCTGCAAAATCTCGCCCGCGTTATTCAGCACTTGTTTGGTTTGCGCCGTCATATCGCCGGTGATTTGCGTGTTGGTTTTGTTGTCGCGCGCGACTAGTCCGGCCAGAAACAACGTGTCGCCCGACTGAATGCCGGGGCTGTAATTCGGGCTGCGCTGCCAACCGGCGGGCAGGATGACTTTGCGTTCGACGCCTTTGCGCAAGGCCACCAGCGAAATTTCGATCAAGGCGTCGGGCAGCACCAGACCCGCGACAACGGTCGTGCGCACGGGCGGGTCTTTGGGCCAGAAGTTGCGATAGACCTCGTTCATCGCTTCGAAATCAGCCGCGTTTGTCAGATAGACGTGGACAGAGGCGGCGCGGTCGAGCCCCACGCCAGCGGCTTTCAGGACTTGCGCAATGTTTTCGAGCGTGCGGCGCGTTTGGGCTTGAATGTTACCCGGCGCGAGCTTGCCCTGCGCATCGGTCGCCATGGCGCCCGAAACGTAAATCAGATTGCCCGCCTGCACCGCCGGGCTGAACGGCAAGCCCAAAGCGGGGCCAGCCTTGATGATTTTCTTGCCGCTTGGTTGCAGCGGCAGCGTCAACAACAATGAACATAACAATGGGGCAACTGTTTTCAACAAAACCATAGCAGCACTCCTAAATGCTCAAAAGTGAAAAGTGAAAAGTGAAAAGTGAAAAGTGAAAAGTGAAAGCAGGTGGTAAAAAGCCCAATCTTTCCGGGGGCCAGCCAGCTTCAGACCGGCATTTTAGTTTGGCCGGCCCCGTGTCACAGCGCACTGTCCGCAGCGGCTTGCTTTTCATTTTTCATTTTTCACTTTTCAGGCCGTACGCTTCGAGGTATTTCACACCGGTGCCGGTGTTAAACAGCACGCTGCGTTCAGCGGCATTGACCAAGCCGTCAGCCAGCAATTTCTTCAAGCCCGAAAAACAGGCCGCGCCTTCGGGTGCGCAAAACAGCCCTTCGGCCGCGCCGATGACGCGCGTGTCGGCGATCATCTCTTCATCGGTCACCGCGATGGCGCCGCCGCCGCTCTTGCGCAAGATGTCGAGCATGATGAAATCGCCGATGGCGCGCGGCACGCGAAGTCCCGCCGCCGCCGTATGCGCATGCTCGAATTCCGGCGCTTCGTCCCAACCGTTCTCAAAGGCGCGCACGATGGGCGCACAGCCCGCCGCCTGGATTGAAAACATGCGCGGCCGCTTTGCGCCAATCCAACCCATCTGTTCCATCTCGTCAAAGGCTTTCCACATCCCAACCAGGCCCGTGCCGCCGCCCGTCGGATAAAGAATCACGTCGGGCAGTTCCCAGTTGAATTGCTCGGCCAATTCATAGCCCATCGTCTTTTTGCCTTCGATGCGATAAGGCTCTTTGAGCGTCGAGACATCGAACCAGCCTTCGGCTTCTTTACGTTTTGCGATTTCGGCCCCGCAATCAGTGATCAGGCCGTCAATCAATGTGACGTGCGCGCCGTATTGCACGCATTCGATCTGATTGGCCGCCGGCGTGTCGCGCGGCATGAACACATACGCTTCCAAGCCCGCCGCCGCCGCATAAGCCGCCATTGCGCCGCCCGCATTGCCGGCGGTGGGCACCGCGACTTTTTTGACGCCCAGTTCTTTGGCCATCGAGATGGCGACGGCCTGGCCGCGCGCTTTGAACGAGCCGGTCGGATTGGGCGATTCGTCTTTGATGAAAAGCTGCGGCATGCCCAACTGCGCGCCCAAGCGCCGCGCGTGCAAAAGCGGCGTCCAGCCTTCGCCCAGCGCGACGATGTTTTCGTCGTGCACGACAGGCAGCACTTCGCGGTAGCGCCAGAGCGAGGCGGCGCGCTCTTTCAAGCTGGCTTTGGTCAGCGTTTGCGCGGCCTTGGCCAAGTCATAGCGCACCAGCAACGGTTTGCCTGCCTCAGAAAGATTGTAGAGTTGATTGGGCGCGTAGGTTTTGCCCGTCTTCGAGCATTCGAGATGAGTTACAAACATGCGGTATTCAGTTGAAGGTTGATCGTTGCCAGTTGCCGTCTGTCAGTTACCGGGTAGTCGCTGATCGTTAGCAACCGGAGTGACAGCCGTAAGCGGACTATCAACCGCCGACTATCAACTGTCAACTGTCAGGCCGGGTTGAAATAGATTCGCTACAAGGTGGACACCGCCCAGTTATGCTGATGTGTTTGGGAGTCCGGTGACGCGCAGGCCGGTGTGCGCTTTGTAGCGAATGTTGACGCCGATCAATAGCGCGGTCATGGCTTCGACGGTGCGCGAATTGGCGAGCACGCCCGCGTCAATGTAACGGCAACCGGGCACGGCTTCGACCAGCGGGCGCAGGCGCAGCTTGGCGTCTTTATTGTCGCCGCAAACCAGGATGTCGCATTCGACCGCGTGCGCCAGATTGCTGAGCGCATCGGCGCCGACGTTGTGAAAGGCCGAGACCACCGCGACACCGGCGGGCGCGAGTTCGGCGGCTTGTTCGGCGGCAGAACCCGCCCAGACGCCCAGCACGCGCGTAGGCTTGCCGCCGACGGCGGGTTCGAGCGGGACGGTGACATCCACCAGCAACGCGCCGGGTTGCAAACTCGCGACGATGCCTTTGAGCGTGGGCGTTTGCGCGGCGAAGGGCACCGCCAGCACGACGATGGCGGCTTGCGCGGCGGCTTCGGCATTGGCCGCGCCGCTGATGTCGGCCGTGCCGCCGAGTTCGGCGCGCATTTCTTCCGCTGACACAGCGGCGCGCGCGGCGTCGCGTGAACCGATGATGATGGTATATCCGGCTTTGGCCCAGCGCAGCGCCAAGCCGCGCCCTTGATCGCCGGTGCCGCCGATGATGGCGATAGTTTCTGCTGACATGGGTTCCCTTTGATGAATGGGTTATTTGGGGGATGGCCAGTGAGCGCTTCATTCTCAATTCACTATTCTCAATTCTTATGCACAGAGCAATCCGTGTTACTGCACAAGAATTGAGAATAGATAATGGCGCGTGCTGCCGCTATCCGTTCGGTTTCACGCGCGCGCCTTTGAAGAGCGCCCTCCAACTCCACTGCCGCGCGCGCATCAGCTTCGGTGTCCACTGCTCCAGCAATTCATAGGCGACCGGCGTCAGCAACAGCGTCAACAGCAGGCAGAACAATTGTCCGCCGATGATCGTGACGGCGATGGCGGAGCGTTGCGCGCTGCCCGCGCCGCGTCCGAAGGCCGTCGGGATCAAACCCGCGATGATCGCAAAGGTCGTCATCAAAATCGGGCGCAAGCGCGCGCGGTCGGCTTGCAAAATTGCGTCGCGCACGGCGAGGCCTTCGGCGCGCAACCGGTTGGTGTAATCCACCTGCAAGATCGCGTTCTTTTTGACGATGCCCAGCAACAGCAAGACGCCGAGCGTGCTCCACAGATTGAGCGTGCGTCCGGTCAGATAGAGCGAGAGCAACGCGAAGGGCACGCTCAGCGGCAGCGCCAGCAGGATGATGAGCGGATGCGTGAAGCTTTCGAATTGCGCGGCCAGCACCATGTACATAAACACGATGGCGAGCAGGAAGGCCATAATCAGATTGCCGGTCGTTTCGTCCAGGGCCTTGACGTTGCCGCCGAAAAAGTAGCGGTAACCGGGCGGCAGGTTGAGTTTTTGCATGACTTGCGTGATGTCTTTGACCGCTTCGTTCAGCGGTTTGCCGGGGCCGTTGGCGACGTAAACCGGAATGTTGAATTGGCGGTTGTAACGGCCCAGCCGCGACGGGCCAATGCCGCGCGTGATGGCGGCGACGTTGTCAATGCGCACTTGTTCGAGTTTGCTCGACGGCACCATCAGCCGCGCCAGAATCTCGCGGTCGCTGCGTTGTTTTTCGTCGAGCATGATCTTGACCGGATATTGCTCGCCGGCTTCGCGGTAAGTGGTGATCTCGTCTTCGCCGCTCATCAGCAGGCGCACGGCGCTGGCGACATCGGTGGCGCGCACGCCCAATTCGGCGGCGCGCGCGCGGTCTAGGGTGACGCGCAATTCGGGGCTGGCGAAAAAGAACGACGGTTCGGAACTGATGATGCCGGGCAGTGCGCGGATTTCATCGCCGGCCCGGCGCGCCAGTTCGCCCAGCTTGTCCAATTCGGGGCCGAGCAATTGCACTTGAATGGGGAAGCCCACCGCTTCGCCGCCGCCCAGCGCCGAGGGGTAACCGATTTTCTGGCGCGCTTGCGGCACGCTCTCAAAAATTTTGCGCGCCGCCGCGCCCGCTTCCTGACTGGTGATTTTGCGTTTTTCCAGTTCCACCAGATTGGGGACGAAATGCACGTGGTTGAGCCGTTCGCTCGATTGCGTCAGCAGATGATCGAGTTCCGGCAGCTTCATCAGCTTCGGCTCGATCTCGTCCACGAATTTAGTCAGGCCCTGCAAAGACAGGCCTTCGGGCAGGTCAACGTGGATGGTGAATTCGCCCTGATCGTCGTTGGGAATGAAATCGCGTCCGACCATCCGATTAAGCGGAAAGGTGGTGGCGAAAACCAGCACGCTCAACCCCACGATCACCCACGGATGATCGAGCGCCCAGTTGAGCATGCGTTCGTAGCGATGCTCGGTCCAGGTAAAGAACGCAGTTTGTTTCGACAGCTTCACCTCGCCGGGGTCGCGGCGCAAAAAACGCGCGGCCAGCATCGGCGTCAATGTGAAGGACACCAGCAACGACACCATAATCGCGCAGGTCATCGTCCAGCCAAAGGAACTCAAATAGCGTTGCGCGTAACCGGTCATAAACGCGATGGGCACAAAGATCACGACCAATGACAACGTCGTCGCGGTCACGGCCAGCGCGACTTCTTTCGTTCCCTCAATCGCGGCCTGCATGGGCGAACGGTGCAACTCTTCGAGATGGCGGAAGATGTTTTCGAGCACGACGATGGCATCGTCAATCACGATGCCGACCGCCAGCGTCAACGCCAGCAAGGTCATGTTGTTCAGCGTGAAGCCCGCGATGCGCATCAGTGTGAAGGTGGCGATGATCGAAGCCGGTATCGCCAGCGACGAAATCAGCACCGCGCGCCAATTGCGGATGAAGAGCAGAATCACCAGACTCGACAACAAACTGCCCAACAACAAGTGTTCCTGCAACGCGGCAATCGAAGCGCGGATGAATTGCGATTGATCGCTGATGACGTCAATTGTCATATCGTGCGGCAAGAGCGGGCGCAACGTCTCCAGCTTCGCGCGCACGGCGTCCACGACCTTCACGGTGTTGGTGCCCGCCTGCCGCCGGATTTGCAAGGTGACCGCCGGCTTGCCGTCGAGGCGCGCAAAGCTGCGCGGTTCTTTGTAAGCGTCTTCGACGCGCCCTAGATCGGCGACCTTGACTGGCGCGCCGTTGGCGCTCGAAACGATCAAATCGCTGAACTCGCGCACCACATCGAAACGGCCCATCGTGCGCACGGCCAATTCTTCGTTGCCTTGATAGAGCCGGCCGCCGGGCGCTTCGATGTTTTCGTTTTGCAGCGCGCGGGCGACCTGGTTGACGGTGATGCGATGGCTGTTGAGTTTTTCGGCGTCGAGCAGAATTTGAATTTCGCGGTCGCGCCCGCCCGCGATGTCAATGGCCGCGACGCCGTCCACGGTTTGCAGCGTGCGTTTGATCTGCTTGTCGGCGATTTCGGTGAGTTCGCGCAAACCGCGCGGGCCGCCCACGACGAGCGTGATGACCGGGTCGGATTCAGGATCGGCTTTGGTGATGACGGGCGGCTCGACGTTGGGCGGCAGCTTGCCCAGCGCCAGCGCCATCTTTTCGCGCACGTCTTGCGCGGCGTCTTCCATCTTGCGGTCGAGCACGAAACGGCAGGTGATGCGCGCGCTGCCATCCATGATCATGATTTCCAATTCATCGAGGCCGTTGACGCCGCTGAGTTGCTCTTCGATAGGCAGTATGACCTGACTCGTCATTTCGTCAGGGCTGGCGCCGGGCAGCCGCACGCGCACGCTGACGATGGGCGGGTCGGCTTTGGGAAAGAGGTCAACGCCCAAATCCATGAACGAGAAGACGCCGAGCACGACCAGGAACATCACCAGCATCGTCGCAAAGACGGGGCGGCGCACACAGACTTCTGCCAAGGTCATTTATTTTTTTCCTCCTGAGCCAGTTGGCGGTGCCAGTTGGCAATGTCAGACGGCGATGTCAGACGGCGATGTCAGACGGCGCGCGAATTTGCGCTGGGTGGCGCTGCGCCGCAAACAGCCGCGAGCATGGCGGCACAACCATTTTTTGACAAGAGCGGCGCGCACCACGAGAACGCCAGTTATTTGAAGCCTGTGCATAAATCGGCGGAGCCTTTGGAGTGCGGTAGCTCGGTACCGCTTTGGTAGTCCTCCTCGATTTTCGCGGACTAGCGGGACACAAAGGCGCAGTGGGCTAGTTCCCGGCCTCAGCGCAAGGTGCCCAAGGGCCTACCAAAGCGGTACCGAGCTACCGCACTCCAAAGGCTGTCGCCATTTCAAGTGATTGATTGCCTTCAACTTTAATTTGCACACGCTTCAGTTATCAATTTTGCCAGCCACACAACTTTGACAAAGCCCGCCCGCCACATAGAATCAGGGCCCAGAGGCTTTACACCTTCAGTGATAATCAGATAACCGCAGATTCAGGATAAACAACGAACATGGCACACAACTTATTCAACACACTGCAATCGTTTGAAGCTGGTGCGGGCCGCCGCGCTCAATACTATTCGCTCCCGCAACTCGAAGCCGCCGGCGTCGGCCCCGTCTCAAAGCTGCCCATCTGTTTGCGCATCGTGCTGGAATCGGTGCTGCGCAATTACGACGGCAAAAAAATCAGCGAGCAGGACGTGCGCACGCTGGCGAATTGGCAGCCCAATGCGACGCGCACCGCCGAGATTCCTTTCGTCGTCGCGCGCATCGTCTTGCAGGATTTCACCGGCGTGCCATTGCTGGTGGACTTGGCCGCGATGCGTTCGACCGTGCATGCGCTGGGCAAAAACCCCAAGCTGATCGAACCGCTCGTGCCGGTTGATCTGGTCGTTGACCATTCAGTGCAAGTGGATTTCGCCGGCACGAGCGATGCCTTGCGGCTGAACATGGAAATTGAATTCGAGCGCAATCAGCAACGCTATGAATTTTTGAAATGGGGCATGCAGGCCTTCGACACCTTCAAAGTCGTGCCGCCCGGCATCGGCATCGTGCATCAGGTCAATCTCGAATACCTGGCGCAAGGCGTGCTCTCAAAGGGTGGCGTCTATTATCCGGACTCGCTGGTTGGCACCGATTCGCACACGACGATGATCAATGGGCTGGGCATTGTCGGCTGGGGCGTCGGCGGCATCGAGGCCGAGGCGGGGATGCTCGGCCAGCCGGTTTACTTTCTGACGCCTGACGTAGTCGGCTTTCATTTGCACGGCGCATTGCGCGCGGGCGTGACGGCGACCGATCTGGTGCTGACCTGCACCGAGATGTTGCGCAAGGCCAAAGTCGTCGGCAAGTTCGTCGAATTTTTCGGCTCGGGCACGGTTTCGCTCTCGGTCGTTGATCGCGCGACGATTGCGAATATGGCTCCTGAATACGGCGCGACGATGGGCTTTTTCCCGATTGACGAAGCGACCTGCGATTACCTGCGCGCCACCGGGCGCACGGTTGAGCAAATTGACGCCTTCAGAAATTACTTCCAGGCGCAGGGCATGTTCGGCACACCCCCAGCGGGCGCGCTTGAATACAGCCAGGTCATCGAACTCGACCTGGCCGCAGTCGTGCCCAGCGTCGCCGGGCCGAAACGCCCGCAAGACCGCATCGAATTGCCGCACCTCAAAGCCAGGTTCACCGAACTGTTCAGCAAACCGCTGAACGAAAGCGGCTACAACAAAGCGGCGGATGAACTGCACAAACGCGTGCCCGCCACGGCGACGTTGCGCAGCGCGGGCGGCACGGCGACGGCGCAAGCGGTCGAACTCGGCCACGGCGATGTGTTGATCGCCGCGATCACTTCGTGCACGAACACCTCGAACCCCGGCGTGATGCTGGCGGCGGGACTGGTCGCCAAAAAAGCCGTCGAGAAAGGCTTGCGGCCGCAACCTTACGTCAAGACTTCGCTCGGCCCGGGCTCGCGCGTGGTGACGGAGTATCTGAACAAGACCGGCTTGCAAACTTACCTGGATCAACTCGGCTTCAACACGGTCGGCTATGGCTGCACGACCTGCATCGGCAATAGCGGCCCGCTCGACGCGGGCATCGAAGAAGCCGTCGTCAAACACGATCTCGTCGCGGCCTCGGTCTTGTCTGGCAATCGCAACTTCGAGGCGCGCGTGCATCAAAACATCAAGGCCAATTTCTTGATGAGTCCGCCGCTGGTGGTGGCCTTCGCGCTGGCGGGCCGCGTGGATATTGACCTGACGCACGAACCGCTGGGCCGGGACAAAGACGGCGCGGATGTTTATCTAAAAGACATTTGGCCGAGCAACGAAGAGGTCAAAGCCGAACTGGGCGCGGCGACAGATGCTGCAACCTACCGCCGGCTTTACAGCGACTTCACGTCAGAGAATCCGTTGTGGAACGACATACCCGGCCGCGCGGGCGATGTTTATGCGTGGGACGAACAATCCACTTACATTCAAGAGCCGCCCTTCTTTGCGGGCTTCACGATGGCGGCGGGCGTCGCGCACGACATCGTCTGGGCGCGCGCGCTGGCGATTTTCGGCGATTCGGTGACGACCGATCACATCTCGCCCGCCGGTTCGATCAGGCCCGCCTCGCCCGCCGGGCTGTACCTGCAAGAGCACGGCGTCACGCCCGCCGAATTCAATTCCTACGGTTCGCGGCGCGGCAACGACCGCGTGATGACGCGCGGCACTTTTGCCAACGTGCGCATCAAAAACCTGCTAGCCCCCGGCACCGAAGGCGGCGTGACACGGTTGCAACCCAGCGGCGAGCAACTGGCGATTTACGACGCGGCAATGAAGTACAAAGAACTCGGCACGCCGCTGGTAATTTTCGCGGGGCAGGAATACGGCACCGGCAGTTCGCGCGATTGGGCGGCCAAGGGCACCGCGCTGCTCGGCGTCAAAGCCGTCGTCGCGCAAAGTTACGAACGCATACACCGCAGCAACCTAGTCGGCATGGGCGTGCTGCCGCTGCAATTCAAGGACGGCACGACCGCGCAAACGCTGCAACTGGACGGCACCGAAGCCTTCGACATCACCGGGCTGGACGCAGGCCTCAAGCCGATGATGGATGTGACGCTGGTCATTCACCGCCGTGGTGGCGATTCGCAGGAAGTGCCGCTGACCTTGCGCATTGATACGCCCATCGAAGTGGACTATTACCAGCACGGCGGGATTCTGCCTTACGTGTTGCGGCAGTTGTTGACACAGAACATGGCTTAGATCGGATTTTCAATTGCGTATAGGGATGCGCGCGGCACGGTGAGCGGTGGCGCAATGAGATTCAGGCAAGCTATTTGCTTTGCGGTTTGGGCTTAAGTGAAGCCGCTGGCATTCAACATTCTTCCTTCCTCATTCTAAATTCTTTTGCAGTTGGCCAGCA
>JANOWX010001098.1:0-2303 GCA_031418175.1 Acidobacteriota bacterium
TGCAGATGGCGCGCGCCGCCGGCTTCGTGCGCGCTGAACCGTTGCGCATAGACCCGACGCGCGCCGTGGTCAAAGCCTATCGCAATTGGTTGCCGCCGGAATTGGAAGCCGCGCCTTCATTGAAGATGCGCCGCATCATCAACGCTTGTACCGATGACGTGCGCTTTCCGCGCTGTGGTCGTCACGCTTACTTGGCGCTGATGGTCGAAGGTTTGCCTGCCGACGCCCAGCGCGAAAACGTGCGGTTGGAAATTGGCGGTTTCGGTTCGTTCGCCGTTTATCTCGGCGCGTCGCGGCACGCTGAAGACGCGGGGTGTGTGCAGATCACTGCGCCGATTCCGCCCGGCTTGGACGCGGGCAAGGTGAAGGTGTGCCTCTGGCACGAGATGCTGTATGAACGCCAGCGCGCGGCGGACGCCGAAATTGAATTGATTGAAGGCAGTGAGTGGTAGCTCAAATCAACCTCAAACTTGTGTATATTTCGACGCGCAGCGTCTTTGGAGTGCGTGCGGCACAGGCCGCCGCTTTGGTATTCCTTTAGCAATAGAACCAATGAAAGCCCAGGTTGCCGTGTGACCGTCTGTTACTTCCACTGTTCAACAAGACGAAGGAATACCAAAGCGGCGGCCTGTGCCGCACGCACTCCAAAGGCTTCGCCAAGCCAAAAATTTGATCTACTTGGAAGTGAAATACGCACAGGTTCCAAATTACCTTTCACGACAGGAGAAACACCATGGCTGATGAAGTGATTCTGACTCAAGTCGAAAACAAAGTGGCGACGCTGACATTCAACCGACCCGAAAAATTGAATGCGTTATCGCGCGAACTTTTGCAGCAATCCAGCGAGATATTGAAACAGTGGGGCCGCGACCCGGAAGTTGGCGCCATCGTCGTCACCGGCGCGGGCCGCGCGTTTTGCGCGGGCGGCGATGTCGGCAATATGGCGAAAGAAAACGACGTACCGCTAACGCTGGAACAACAGATTGACGGACTGCGCGAAATGCAGGAGCTTTCCTGGCTGCTCTACAACCTGCCCAAAGTCACCCTCGCCGCCGTCAACGGCCACGCGATGGGCGCGGGTTTGGGCGTCTGTCTGGCTTGCGATTTACGCATCGCTTCGGAGCACGCGAAGTTTGGCACCGCGTATGCCAAGGTCGGCTTCGGCGGCGATTTCGGCACGACGTGGTTGCTGGCGCGTTATGTCGGCGCGCCCAAGGCCAAAGAGCTTTTCTTCCTCGGCGACATCATTGACGCGCCCGAAGCGCAGCGCATCGGCCTCGTCAATCGCGTCTTGCCGCACGATGGTTTGCTGAATGAAGTCCAAGCCATCGCCACGCGCATCGCGCACGGGCCGTTGACGAGTTATCGGTATATGAAAGCTAACGTCAATCTGGCAATGACGACCGACTTCCGCACGCTGCTTGACCGCGAAGCCGAGACTCATCTGCGTTGCGGCCAGACCGAAGACCACAAGGAAGGCGTGCGCGCGTTTCTCGAAAAACGCGCGCCGAATTTTTCAGGCCGGTAAGGTAGTAGACAGGATGGACAGGATTTTAAGGAGGATGGACAGGATTGGTCTTTCCTGTTCATCCTGCAAAAATCCTGTCTATCCTGTCTAAAACGAATGAAGGAGCAGCAAAATGGAATTCCGCGAGATCATTTACGCAAAAGACCAGCACATAGCGACGCTGACGTTGAATCGTCCGGCCAAGCTGAACGCCTATTCCGAAGTGATGGTGCACGAACTGCTGATGGCGCTGGCCGATGCGCGCGATGACGACGACGTGCGTGCCGTGATTCTGACGGGCGCGGGGCGCGGCTTTTGTTCGGGCGGCGACATCTCGACCGACTTCCAGTATCCGGCGCGCTATCGCGGTCACCGGATGGAAGCCATGCTCGAAATGCGCGAGAACATGCACGTGCTGGTCAAATTGCTGCGCAGGTTTGATAAGCCTACGATTGCCGCTGTCAATGGCGCGGCGGTCGCGGGCGGGCTGACGCTGGCGCTGTGCTGCGACTTTCGCATCGCCGCCGAAAGCGCGAAGCTGGGCGATACGAGCCTGCGCTTTGCCCTGATTCCCGATGAAGGCGGGGCGTACCTGTTTCCCAAATTCATGGGCTTGGAAAAGGCGCTGAAGATGTCGCTGTTTTCAGAGGTCTATCCGGCGCGAGAGGCAAAAGAGCTTGGCCTGGTGACGGAAGTTGTGCCCGATGCGGAGTTGATGACAACGGCGCGGGCGTGGGCGGAACGGCTGGCTGCCGGACCGCCGATTGCCATCCGCATGACCAAACGCATGATGTAC
>JANOWX010001099.1:0-7053 GCA_031418175.1 Acidobacteriota bacterium
TGCAGAGTCTCCGGCGAAGGCCGCCGGGAAAGCCGGATGCGGGAAATCTGCACGTCCGGTTTGACGAGGGGGGAGGCGGAAACCCTCCCCTACTCTACTTGGCGCGCCGCAATTTCAACGCTGAGGGCAAGGTGGCTGACGACATCCTCGCCACTTATGCCGAAGCCTGCCGTCAGGTCGCGGCGGAAAAGAAGGTGCCGCTGCTTAATCTGCACGCGCGCAGCCTCGAGTTGCTCAATCGTTTGGGCAAAACCGGCGCGGCGGAATTCGATGTGAAGAAGCCGGACGGCACGCCTGACACGACGCATCTTTCGCGCAAGGGCAGCGCGGCGTTTGGGAAAATGGTGGCGGAAGAGTTGGTCAAGGTCGTGCCGGAATTGCAGGGCAAGGTGAGATAGATGGCGCAGCCTGGGTACGCACCGCTTCCAGCGTGCGGGCGTGGCGTCAAACCGGCTGCTGCTGAAAGGAAAACCTCCGGCATTGCTCCGTCTGCCGCCAAGACCGCACGCTGGAAGCGGTGCGTACCCAGGTGACGCGCGCCGCTCCCAGGGTTTGCATCAAGCCTGCACACGGCGTATCTTTCACGCCGTCGCACCAACCCATCCAAGCAAACACAATTCACTCGCAGGAGGCACGCGCTATGAAACAGCAGCACAGCATTCGGGGCAGCATTCTGACGGCACTCTTTTTGGCGTCAGCGTTCGCCTTGGCCCTGACGTACGGCAGTTCGATTTTGGCCCAACAAAGTGGGGCCGCCACCGCTCCGGCCAAAGCCGAGGGCGGCAAGCGTCCCATCGAAATGAAAGACATTCTGGCCTGGAAGCGCCTGGGCACGGCCACGGTTTCTGACGACGGCAAGTTTTTCGCCTACAAGCTGACGCCGACCGAGGGCGATGGCGAAGTCGTGTTGCGGCGCGTCGCCGATGACAAAGCGTGGCGCTTCGCCATTGGTGAATCAGCGGGCTTCGGCGGCGGCGGCGGCGCGTTTGGCGGCGGGCCGGTGGCGCGCGAGTTGGATTTTTCGGACGATGGCAAATGGTTCGCCTTCACGGTCGCGCCCAGCGCCAAAGAGGCCAAGCGCTTGAAGCGCGAGCGCAAGCCGTTGCAGAATAAAATCACGCTTGTCGAATTGGCGACCGAAAAGAAAACCGAGTTTGAAAAGATCAGGCGCTTTGCTTTTTCGGCAGAGAATGCGGCGTGGATTGCGTTGCATCGTTACGGCGCTGAGGCGGCTCCGGCTGGGCCAATAGGGGCGGCGGGGCCAGCGCCGGGTGCGCCAACCGGTGGCGGCGCGGCTGCGCCCGAACGCGCGACGGGTTCGGATTTGATCCTGCACGAATTGGCGACCGGCAATGAACTCAACGTCGGCAACGTCGCCGATTTCGCCTTCAACAAAAAGGGTGCTTGGCTGGCGTGGACGATTGATGCGAATGAAAAGAGCGGCAATGGCATTCAGGCGCGCAATATGGTCAGCGGCGCGGTGCTGCCCCTAGACAGCGACAAGGCCGTTTATCGCGGCTTGAATTGGACTGAGAAAGGCGAGGCGCTGGCGGCGGTGAAGGGCGTCGAGGACAAGGGTTTTGAAGACAAGCTCTACAGCGTCGTGGCGGTCAATTTCAGCGGCATCTCCGGCAATGGGGCGCCGCAGAAGGCTGTTTACGATCCGCGCCAGGACAAGGACTTTCCCGCCGGGCTGACCGTCAGCCCGAATCGTTCGCCCGCGTGGACGGACGATTTGAGCGCCGTGCTCTTTGGCATTCACGAAGTGAAACGCAAGAAGCCTGGACGCGCGGGCGAAACGAACGCGCCCGAAGCCGCTGCACCAGCAGGCCCGCCCGCTGGCATGCGCCCACCGGTTGACGAAGCCGAGCGGCCCGATCTGGTGTTGTGGCATTGGCAGGACAAACGCTTGCAAGCGCAGCAGCAGGTCGAAGAGAGCCGCGACAAGAATTTCAGCTACCTGTGCGTCTATCGTGTGGCCGAAAAGAAATTCATGCGCCTGGCCGATGAGACGTTGCGCAACGTGACCGCCGCGCCCAAACAGCAATGGGCGTTGGGCTTTGACACGCGCGATTATGAATTGATGAGCAACCTGGATGGCCGCCGCTATCAGGATGTTTATGCGATTGATCTGAAAACCGGCGCACGCAAGCTGGCCTTGAAAAAAGCGCGCAATGCCTTTGGCTCTTCGACCGACGGCACGCAGTTGCTCTATCACGAAGACGGCCATTTTATGACCTACGATTTGGCGACGGGCCAAACGCAAAACCTGACGGCCAAAGTGCCCGCCGTCTTCTGGAACGAAGAGGACGATCACAACGTCGTCAAACCGCCGACCTTCCCGCTGGGCTGGACGAAAGACAGCAAGGCTGTGCTGCTGACCGACAACTGGGATATTTGGCAAGTGCCGGCGCGCGGCGCAGGCCAAGCCGTCAACCTGACCGTCAACGGCAAACGCGACAAGATTCGCTATCAAACGCGCTACCGGCTCGATCCTGAAGAGAAGGGGATTGATCTGGCGCAGCCGCTGTACGTGCGCGCTTATGGCGAATGGACGAAGAAGGCCGGCATCGCACGCATAGAACCCGGCAAACCCGGCGCGAAGCCATTGATGTGGGACGATGCGTCTTACGGTACGCTGGTCAAAGCCAAAGCGGCGGATGCTTACTTCTTCACGCGCGAAACGCCGCAGGATGGGCCGGAGTATTTCGTAGCGGGTGCTGCGCTCGGCAACGCGCGCAAGCTGACTGAATCGAATCCGCAGCAAAAAGATTTCCTTTGGTCGGCGGGCGCGCGGCTGCTTGATTACACCAGCGCGAAAGGCGACAAGCTGCAAGGCGCTTTGTTTTTGCCTGCGAATTATCAACCGGGCAAGAGCTATCCGACGGTGGTCTACATTTACGAAAAGCTTTCGCAGGGGCTGAACCAATACACCGCGCCGACGGCGAATGGCTTCAACAAATCGGTTTACACCAGCAACGGTTATGCGGTGCTGATGCCCGACATCACCTACAAGATCAATGACCCGGGCATGTCCGCCGTCTGGTGCATTCTGCCCGCGTTGCAGGCGGCGCTGGCGACGGGCGTGGTGGACAAAGACAACGTCGCGTTGCACGGGCATTCGTGGGGCGGCTATCAAACGGCGTTTATGGTGACGCAGACCAGCGCCTTCAAAGCGGCCATCGCGGGCGCGCCGCTGACCGATATGATCTCGATGTACAACTTGATCTATTGGAATTCGGGCAGCGGCAACATGTCCATCTTTGAAAATAGTCAGGGCCGCTTTACTTCAAGTCCGGTGGATAACGCCGAAGCCTACATTCGCAACTCGCCGGTCTTTCACGCCAAGAACGTCAAGACGCCGCTGATGATCTTGCACAACGATAAAGACGGCGCGGTGGATTTCACGCAGGGCATAGAGTATTTCAACCAACTGCGGCGGCTGCAAAAGCCGGTCGTGATGCTGCAATACAAAGGCGAGAATCACGGCCTGCGCGTGCCCGCGAACATGAAGGATTACACCGTGCGGATGCGCGAATTCCTGGATCACCACTTGATGGGCAAGCCCGCGCCGCAATGGTTGATTGACGGCGTGCCGCATTTGAAGATCAAAGATCATTTGGATGAACGCACCAAAGACAAAGGCGAGCCGGTGATTGGGCCACTGGAGGAGATGGTGAAGAAGTAGTTAGCCCTCGATCGTCGAGGTAAACCAAAACAGCAGTAAGCAATCAAAAGGAGATCACGTGAAACGAGTCACTGGCATCGGCGGCATCTTCTTCAAGGCCAAAGACGCTCCATCACTGCAGGCTTGGTACAAGCGGCACTTGGGAATTGATGTCCAAGCCTGGGGCGGAGCTGCCTTCACCTGGACCGACGCCGAGGGCAAGCCGGTTGCAGGCACAACCGCCTGGTTGATCGATCCGCAAGAAAGTAATCACTTTGCTCCGAGCGCTGCTACCTTCATGGTCAACTACCGCGTGGAAGACCTCCACGCCTTGGTCAAGGTCTTGAAGGAAGAAGGCTGCAATGTGCTCAAGAAGATTGACGAATCCGAGTATGGGAAGTTTGCCTGGGTCATTGATCCGGAGGGAAACAAGGTCGAGCTATGGCAGCCGCCTCAAGGCCAATGAGCAGGCTCGTTACTCACGGCCGCGAACTGCGGCCTAATGGTGTGTTACCAGTGGTGCATGTCGAATTGAGTTCCGCTTAGCGTTGCGGCTTTAGCCGGCTAAAGCCGCAACGCCAGGCACTAACAAAGGAGGCTTTCGATGATTACAAACAGATTTTTCCGAAACGCATTCGCGTTAGGTCTCACGTTGGTGTTTGCGGCAACCGTGCTTGCCCAGGCGCCGCCCGCGCCGCCCGTGCCGACGGCGACCACGCCCGCTACTGCGCGTCCAGCCGCGCAACCCACGCCGTCCGTGCCACCCATGCCCGCTGATCGCAAGGCTTATATGGATGCCGCGCGCCTCAAAGACCCGGTCAAGAAGATCGCGGCGCTGGAAAAATTCATGACCGATTTTCCCAACAGTTCGATGCTCTACTCGGGGCATATGGCGATCTTCGAGACGCTGGTCAAAAACAATCCCACCGAGAAAGAGCGCATCATGCTCCACGCCGGCAAGACCATCGAGAAGGCTGAGGATTTCATGAAAGCCTCGCTCTACAGTTCGCTGGCGAGCCGGTTGAATGACGCGGGCGTGTGGTTGGATGAAGCCGAAAAGCTTGCCACCGATGGGTTGGCCGCGACCGAGGCCGAATTGTTGAAGTCGGCCAAACAGCGCAAGTCTACCTATCTGGCGCTGCTCGGGCGCATCTACTTGAAGAAGGGCAAACTGAAAGAGGCCGAGAAGAATTTGCGCTTGGCCGCCGAATACAACCCGCAATCCGCCAGCGCCGTCGCTGGGCTGGCGGAGTTGTACCAGAAGAAAGGCGACGAGAAACTGGCGTTGGAGAATTACGCCAAGGCCGCCGTCATGGGCAAAGTCACAAAAGAGCAGCGCACACAGCTTGAAACGCTCTATCGCAAGACGCACAACGGCGCGCTCGCGGGTTTGGAAGACAAGCTCGACGCCGATTACACGCGGCTCAATCCGTCGCCCTTCACCGTTGCGCATTACACGCCGACACCCAAGCGCAGCAGCCGCACCGTGTTGGCCGAGGTCTTCACCGGCGCGGCTTGCGGCCCGTGCGTGGCGGCGGATTTGGCCTTCGATCAAATGCTCGAACGTTACAAACGCGAAGAGGTGATGGTGCTGATGTACCACATGCACATCCCCGGCCCCGACCCGATGACCAACTTCAACACGCTGGCGCGCGGCAAGTATTACGCGGTCAACGGCGTGCCTTCTTACGCGCTCGACGGCAACAAACAGCAAGGCGGCGGCGGGCCGCGTGAATTCACCAAACGCATCTACGACAACGTCAATCCCGAAGTCGAGCGGCTCTTGGAAAAAGCCGCCGAGGCCGTGTTGAAGCTAGACGTGGCGTTTGACGGTGCGCTGGTCAAGAGCAAGGTCGCGCTCGACAAATTCAGCGGTGACGCCGCCAATCTGAAACTGCACATCGTGCTGGCCGAAGAGCGGCTGCGTTACACCGGCGAAAACGGCGTGCGCTTCCATCCGATGGCCGTGCGCGCGCTGGCGGGCAAAGACGGCGCAGGCTTGCCGGTCACTGCGCCCGGCGCGGCAATGGCCGAATGGACGTTTGATTTGGCCGCCGTCAGCGCCGAGAACAAGCGGCACCTCGACGACTTCGAGAAAGAGCGCGGCAGCGAGACGCCCATTTTCACCGAGCGGCTGGAAAAGCTCGATCCGAACAATCTGGTCGTCGTGGCCTTCGTGCAGGACGACAAGAGCAAGGCCATCTTGCAAACGACGCTGCTCAAGGTGAAACCGCAGGTTGCGTCGAGCGGGCGTTAATATGCAACGACTGAAACTGTGTTGGCAGACGGCGACGCTCTGTGTGGCGTGCGCCGTCTGCGCCTTGGCCCAAACCGAAGCGCCGGGCGAAACGCTCAACCCAATCAAGTTTGCGCTCAAGGCCGAAACGGCGCGCGTCAAACCAGGCGAGGCGTTCAAGCTCTTGCTTACGGCCACGATGGACGAAGGCTGGCACCTCTATTCCACCGAACAAAAAGAAGGCGGGCCGCGTCCGACGCGCATCACGCTCGCGCCCGCCCAGCCGTTTGATTTGGCGGGCGAGATCAGCGCGCCCGATCCCTTTGTCGGCATGGACGAAAACTTCGGCATCGAGACTGAGTATTACGAATTGAGCGTGACCTTCACCTTGCCCGTGCGCGCGGCGGCCAGCGCGGCGGCGGGCGCGCAAACAGTCAGTGTGCTCGTGCGTTATCAAACCTGCACCAAGACGCTTTGCCTGCCGCCCAAACTGGTCAAGCTGGCCGCCGAGGTGACCGTCAATCAGCCCTGACGCACCGCCAACCCAATGGCCTTGAACCAAGGATTCGGCAGCAAATGTAGGACAGACTTCAGTCTGTCCTGGCTTGATCCGTTGCCAATCAAGGACAGACTAAAGTCTGTCCTACGCCGGAGATGACAGCCCGCACGCCGCGCGTTATAGTGGCGCAGCGCCGCTGCCATCGTTAGCGCGCGCAATCCAAACCAGAGCATCAAGCCAGGAGAATCAAGCATGCCGACAACCTTGCACGAGCGTGTGGCGCTGCAGGCCACGCTCGCCGACGCCTTCGACTTTGCCCAACAACAGGTCAAGGCGCTGCTGCAAAAATATCCGGCGGATTACTATCCGATGTACACCGTCGCGGGCCAGTTCGGCCACGACCGCAAACGCTGGACGCATTGGTGCGACGGCTTCTATCCGGGAATGATGTTCATCTTTGCCGAAGCGACGGGCGAAAGCGCGTGGTTGGACAAGGCTGTTGCATTCAGCACGCCATTGGAAACACGGCAATACGACCGCGCTGTGCACGACTTGGGCTTTCTGTTTCATTCAACCTATTTGCGCTGGCTGGCGCTGGGCGGCCCGGCGGATCGCATCGAGCCGGTATTGCTGCAAGCGGGCCGGACGATG
>JANOWX010001100.1:0-1962 GCA_031418175.1 Acidobacteriota bacterium
TACCAAAGCGGCGGCCTGTGCCGCGCGCACTCCAAAGGCTTCGCAGCGAAAGCATGACCATCTGCTTTCAGAGCGTAAATTATGGATGAGTTACTTTCTTACCGCGCGCAATTTCCGATTCTGGCAACGACCACCTATCTCATCAACCACTCGCTCGGCGCGATGCCCGCGAAGACCTACGACCGGCTGCACGCTTACGCCGAGACCTGGGCGACGCGCGGCATTCGCGCCTGGGCCGAGGGTTGGTGGGAAATGCCTGTCACCATTGGCGACAAGGTCGCGCGCATCCTCGGCGCTGAGCCCGGCACGGTCGTGATGCATCAGAACGTCTCGGTCTGCCAGGCGCTGATCCTGTCCTGCTTCGATCTAAATCAAAAACGCAACAAGATCGTCTACGAGGCGCTCAACTTCCCTTCCGTGATGTACGTCTACGAAGCGCACGCCAAAGCCGCGCATGCGCGCATCGTCGAAGTGCCCAGCGACGACGGCATCACGATTGACACGCAACGGATGCTGGATGCGATTGACGAAGAGACGCTGCTGGTGCCCATTTCGCACGTGCTGTTCAAAAGCGCTTTCATTCAAGACGCGGCCGCCATCGTCGAAAAAGCGCACCGTGTCGGCGCGCTGGTTGTGCTGGATGTCTATCAATCGGCGGGCACTGTGCCCTTCAGCGTCAAGGAACTTGATGTAGATTTCGCCACCGGCGGTTCGGTCAAATGGCTGTGCGGCGGGCCGGGCGCGGGGTTTCTTTACGTCAAGCCGGAGTTGCGCGAACGCCTGCGACCGAAGATCACCGGCTGGGCCGCGCACAAAGCGCCCTTTGCTTTCGTGCCGGGCGAGATCGAATACGCCGATGACGCGCACCGCTTCCTGCACGGGTCGCCCGCGATTCCGGCGCTGTATGCGGCGGAGAGCGGCTACGATTTGATCAATGAGATCGGGGTCGAACGCATCCGCGCGAAATCCATGCGGCAGACGGCGCGGCTGATCGAATTGGCTGGCGCGCACGGCTGGCGCGTGAATGCGCCGCTCGATCCGGCGCGGCGCGGCGGTTCGGTGATTCTGGATGTGCCGCACGCGGGCGAAGTCGTGCGCGAACTGGCGGCACGCGAGGTGCTGGTGGATTACCGGCCCGGCGCGGGCGTGCGCATTGGGCCGCATTTCTTTACCAGCGACGACGAACTCGAAGCCGTGGTGGCCGGGATCAAAAGCATTCTCGCCACGCGCGCTTATGAAAAGCACGCGGCGGCGAGCGGCGCGCGCTTCTGAGGCGCTTTGTCAGCCAGCCGACTTTCATCCTTTGCGTGATTGCGTAAAATCGGCTGCGGCATTCAACCCCGTAACGAGCAATGAGGAGGACTTATGCAACGCAGAACATTCACATTGGCATTGTGTGGTGCGGCAGGCCAAAGCGTGCTGGCCTTGGCCATGCCGCAAACGCCCGACACCAAACAGGCTAAACCGGAGAAAGGCAAAATCGTGATTGAACGCATCGAAAAATCAGAAGCCGAGTGGCGGCAGGCGCTGACGCCCGAGCAATACCACGTCATGCGCGAGAAAGGCACTGAGCGCGCCTTCACTGGCGAGTATTGGAAGAACCACGACAAAGGCGCCTACCTGTGCGCCGCGTGCGGGCAAGAGTTGTTTAGTTCCAAAGAGAAATTCGAGTCGGGCACCGGCTGGCCGAGCTATTGGAAGCCCGTGGCGAAGGAATACGTCAAGACCGAGACCGACGACACCCTAGGCATGCGCCGCGTCGAGGTGATGTGCAGCCGTTGTGACGCGCATCTGGGGCACGTGTTTGATGATGGGCCGCAGCCGACGGGGTTGCGCTATTGCATCAATTCGGTGTCGTTGAAATTCGTCAAAGCGGCGCAGTAAATTCAAACCTGGGTGCGCACCGCTTCCAGCGTGCGGGACTGCTTGAGAGAGACAGTCGAATCAACTGCATCTCTGAAG